>DATHLO010000223.1:0-2417 GCA_035488075.1 Steroidobacteraceae bacterium
CGGAGGATCTGATCAAAGCGGTCGTCGGCTTTTTCAGCAACATGAGCGTCTCCGGTCCGATCCTCAACCGGCCCGTGATCTACACGCCGCTCCCGCTGCCTTCCATCTATTGCGCCGTCAACGGCGCGGTGGCTGCTGTCTCTGCGTTGGTGGACCGTCTGCGCACCGGCCTGGGGCGGGAAATCATCGCCAGTCGCCTTGCCGGCGGGCTGTCCGCGATCGGCGCGCTCAGCATGACCTCCAAGGGGCTGCCCGACTTTCTTGAGCCAATTATCATTGGCGGCCTGCCGCCGGGATTGACGCCGGAACAATTCCACACCTTCGTCGCCGACGCGATCCGCGATCCCGAACGGCAGATGTGGCTCGAACGGCGCTTTGCGCCGTTCTCCGCGCCCTACCGCGCGCGGGACGGTCGATGGATTCTGCCGATGGCTGGCCCAAACGCGCGGTTGTCCCGGCGCTTGTTGGAAGCGATGGGGCTGTGGGACCAGGCCCTCACCACCGGCGCGGTCTTCGTCAATCCCTATGATCCGGCCAACATCGCCGACGCGCGCCGCAACATGGGTGACAGCCTCTCGCTCGGGTTCGCCTACACCTCGCGCCTCGCGGACATGCTGGAATCCGCCTTCGCCACCCGCACCGCGGCGGAGTGGGAGCGCTTCCTCGCCGCGAATGGCACCGCGGCCACCATTATGATGACCTGGGAGGAATGGCAGCGCGACGCCGATGCGCGCACGGCCGGAGTCTTCGCCGAGATCCCCGGGATCGAGGGCGTGCAGATCGGGCGGACGAACTGGATGCGCAGCGCGCAGCCCTACGCGCCGCTTCTCGCCCGCCGCGCCGCCTCCACCCTGCCTGACCGCGCGTCGCCGCCGCCGGCCGCGACGGGCCGGGCCGCTGCGCGCCTACCGCTGGAAGGCTATACGGTCGTGGACATGACTAACGTGCTGGCCGGGCCGTCCTGCACGCGTATGTTTGTCGAGCTCGGCGCCACCGTGACGCGCCTGGACGTGATGGATCCGCAGCAGCCTCCGGCCATCCACGTGCTTTGGTCGGGCGAAAACTCGGTTGGTAAGCGCAGCATCATCCTGGAGCGACGAAAGTCGGAAGGGTTAGGCATCATCCATCAGATCACCGCGCGCGCCGACATTGTCTGCTGCAGCATGATGGACGACCAGATGGCGCGCCTCGGCGTCGATGCGGCGACGCTCGCGCAGAACAATCCGCGCGCCATCGGGCTGCAGACTACAGCCACGCGCGGCGAGCGGCACGGGCCGCGACACCACGATAAGGGCTACGACCCCTCCATCCAGGGCACCACGGGGGTGATGATGCGCTTCGGCGGGCCGGAGACGCCGACCTTCCACGGCTTCGCCTCAGCCGTGGACTATCTTTGCGGGTATCTCGGCACGCTGTCGGGCGTGCTCGCGCTCTATGCGCGGGAGCGGCGCGGCGATGGGCGCGGCGACTGGGCGGAGACCTCGCTCTGCAATGCCGCAACGCTGCTCCAGCTGTTGTTCCAGCGCGCCGGGAGCGACGCCCCTGCGAGTGCACGCGGCCAGCTCGCGACCGGCATGACGGCGGGGGAGCGCGTCTATCAGCTCGGCGACGGCTGGATCTTCGCCCAGGCGCCGCGCGACATCACGGCGGAGCTCGGCAGCCGCACTCGCGCGGAGGCGCTTGCCTGGTGCGCACAGCGGAACATCCCCGCGGTGCCGGTGCAGACTTGTAAGGAACTGGCCGACCGCCATCGCGACGCCCCTTCGCGTACTGTCCGCTTCGAGAAGCGCGAGAAGGATGGCTGGGTGACGGAATGCTTCGCACCTACCTGGTTCGCATTCGACGGCGAGCCATCCCCGCGACCGGCTGCCGCTTCGCGGATCGGTGCCGATGCGTCCGCGGTCCTGGGCGAACTCGGTTACGGACGTGAGGACATTCAGCGTCTTGTCTCGAGCGGGGCGGTCGGGCGCACCGAATGGGCCAAGAGCTGAAGCATTTAAGGGGGGGCACTGATCATGCTGCGCCGTCCGAACGATACATACTACCGTCGCGACGGGCTGATCGCCTTCGCCCTTTGCCTGCTGCTCGGAAGCATGGCGGCGGCGGACAATGCTCACGCACAGGCGCGGCAGACGACGTACCCGGTTGCCAACGGTGTCAATGAGGATCCGGATCAGGGCGAGCCTCAGGCTAACCCGCCACCTCCGCCTCGACCTCGCCTGCAACCGCCGCGACCGCCGCAACCGTTGTTCCCGGATGTCCGACCACCATGGGCCACGCAACTTGAGGACCTGAGGCGGCGCCTCTACGACGAGTATGGGCTAACCTTCGGTGCCGCTTACAATCAACTCTACCAACATACGTCCGCCACTGCCCCAACTGCACTCTACGACCAGGCGCTGGGCGCCTGGGCCCAG
>DATHLO010000224.1:0-4137 GCA_035488075.1 Steroidobacteraceae bacterium
CTCATGCGCCCGCGCATGTAGGGGTCGAGTGACAGGTAGCGCGTGCGCAGCAGCAACTGCTCGGGGCCCGCGGCCGGTACCGGTTCCTTCTCGAGGCGAAAGTCCTCGGCGGTCGGTTCCCCCTGCGGGCGGCGCGCCAGCACGATGCGGCGATTCACGGCTTGCGGGACACTGCTCATGGCACCTCCCTCATTCGTACAGGAACTGAAGTTTCACGCCGGGCGGCGCGGCGAGGGAGCGGTCCACGAACAGGTCAGCGAACAGCACGCCACCGGGCTCGACGCTGTAGGGCTCAAAGTCGCGCACACCGGCCTCGTAGAGCACGCTGTCGTCGATGAAGAACTGTCCGGTGCACTCGCGCGCACCCTTGCTGAGGATCACGTGCGCGGCATCCGCCACGATTTCCGGCTTGCGCGAGCGCTGCAGCATCGCCGCGCCCCCGAGCGCGAACTCGACCGCGGCGGTGGCGATGGTGGTGCGCGGCCAGAGCGCATTGCAGGCAATGCCGGCTGTGCGGTACTCCGCGGCCAAACCGAGCATGCACAGGGACATGCCGTACTTGGACAGCGAATAGGCGAGGTGCGGGGCGAACCACTGCGGTTTCAGATCAAGCGGTGGGGAGAGCGTCAGCACGTGCGGGTTCGTGGCGCGCTTCAGGTACGGCAGGCAGGCGCGTGTCGTGATGAAGGTGCCGCGCGTGTTGATCTGCTGTATGAGGTCGTAGCGGCGCATGTCGATCTGCTCGGTCGGCGCAAGATTGATCGCCGAGGCGTTGTTGATGCAGATGTCGATGCCGCCGAAGGTCTCCGCGCATTGCTTGACCGCGCCGAGCACGCTCGCCTCATCGCGCACGTCCACCACCAGCGGCAGCGCCTTACCGCCGGCGCGTTCGATCTCCTGCGCGGCCGTGTGAATGGTACCCGGGAGCTTCGGGTGGGGTGTGGCCGTCTTGGCCGCAATCGCAATGTTGGCGCCGTCCCGCGCGGCGCGCAACGCGATCGCAAGGCCGATGCCGCGGCTCGCGCCGGTTACGAACAGTGTCTTACCCTTAAGACTCACAGCGGCCCTTTCATGTGCGCCCCGCGCCCGAGGTTCCCTAAGTGTACGGTCATCCGCCCACACTCGCGAACACCGTCGCGCACGAGCTTGAGCGCAGGGGCGGTTCAAGGCGCGCGCGGCTCGCGTGTTAGCATCCGGCGCCTCGCACAGCCGTGGAGATCGCGTGCATGCGTCTGCGACCCCTTATCTTCAGTGTGCTGCTCGCCGCTGCCGCCGCCCTGCCCGCTCAGGAGCAAGACTTCAGCAAGGTCGAGATCAAGAGTGCGCCGCTGGGCGCTCACCTCTACCTGCTGAAGGGCTCCGGCGGCAATATTGCCGCTCTGATCGGCAGCGACGGTGTGCTCTTGGTCGATGACGGGTTCGCTGCGTTGGCCGATAAGATCCGCGCGAGCCTGAAGGGGCTCGGTGCCGAGAAACCAGTGCGCTTCGTGGTAAATACGCACTACCACTTCGATCATACCGACGGCAATCTCGCCTTCGCCGCGGCCGGCGCGACCGTCATCGCGCATGACAACCTGCGCACGCGCCTCGCCAGCGGAGGCACCATCGGCAACGGCGGTTCGATCGCGCGCGAAGTAAAGCCCGCAGACCCTGGCGCGCTGCCCACCATCACCTACGAGCGCGAGCTCACGGTGCACGTGAACGGACAGGACGTCCGGGTGCACCATTACGCCAGCGCCCACACCGACGGGGACTCGGTCGTGTTCTTCCCCGCGTCCAACGCGGTGCACATGGGTGACATCTTCGTGCGCTACGGTTTTCCGTTCATTGACAGCAACGGCGGCGGGAACGTGCGCGGCATGATCGAGGCGTGCGCGGACGTCCTGCGCGTCGTGCCGCCTGACACGCAGGTGATCCCGGGTCATGGGGAGCTGGCCACCCTTGATGACCTGCGCGAGTACCTGAAGATGCTGCAGGACACGAGCACTCTTGTCGCGCAGCGGCTCGCAGCCGGCGAAACTCTTGCGCAGATGAAGCAAGAGAAGCTGCTGGGCGCATGGAGCGCGCGCTACTCGCCTGCCAAGGCATTCGTGGACACCGATGCCTTCACCGAGTCGCTCTACAACTCCCTCGCGCAGCACGTCGCGCGCCACGGTCCGGCGCCGCGCCCGAGCCGGTGAGCTTGCTTTCGCGCGCGGCGCCGGTATAGCGTGACTCGTGCCGGGCTGCTGAGAAATAAGGAGAACGCCGTGCGCTGGGACGATCTTCGCCAAAGTACCAACGTCGAGGACGTGCGCGGCAGCACCGGGGGCGGCAGCCGCGGGCTCAAGCTCGGCCTCGGTGGCACGCTCCTCGCACTCGTCGCCTCCTATTTCTTTGGCATCGATCCGCGCGTGATTCTGGGTCTGATGAGCGCGGTGCCGAACCAGTCGCCGACACCCGTTGCTGCCTCCGGCGCGCCACAGGATCAGCAGGGCCGCTTCATCGCCGCGGTGCTCGGTGAAACCGAGGACACCTGGAGTGCGATCTTCCGTGCTAACGGCGGGCAGTACGTGCCGCCCAAGCTGGTGCTGTACCGCGACCAGATGCCCACCGCCTGCGGCTCCGGGCAGGCGGCGGCGGGTCCGTTCTACTGCCCGCTCGATCGGAAGGTGTACCTGGATCTGAGCTTCTTCCAGCAACTTTCCGATGAGTTTCAGGCACCCGGGCAGTTCGCCGAAGCCTACGTGCTCGCCCACGAGGTGGGCCACCACGTGCAGAATCTGCTCGGCATCGCCGATAAAGTGCGCGCCGCGCAGCAGCGCGCGTCCGACGCCCAGTCGAATCAGCTGTCAGTGCGCCTGGAGCTGCAGGCCGACTGCTTCGCCGGCGTGTGGGCCAAGCACGCCGATCAGACCAAACACATTCTGGAACAGGGGGACGTCGAATCCGCGCTGCGTGCCGCCGCGGCCGTGGGCGATGACACCCTGCAGAAGCGCGCGCGCGGCTATGTCGTGCCGGAATCCTTCACGCACGGCAGCGCCGCCGAGCGCACCAGCTGGTTCAAGCGCGGCCTCGCCAGCGGTTCGGTCCAGGACTGCGATACGTTTGCCGGTGGCGCCTGAGCGGCATCGCCCCGAGTTTAGTTTGCGGCGGCGCTAGGACTTACCCGCGTACGTAGCGCTCAGGTAATCGAGGATGCGCTGGGCTTCCTCATCGCTGATCGGCGCCCCGAAGCGCTCGCGCATCTTTTGCACGGTCTTCTGCCAGGCGGCACGATCCATGGCCGGTGCGTTGCTCGGAATGTATTCCAGGCTGTGACAGATGGCGCAGCGGCCGCTCGTCAGGTCCTTACCCGGACCGTCCTTGAGCTGCAGGCCGCCCACCTCGTCGGCGGCCAAAACCGGGGCGGCGAGCGCCACTGCCACCGCCACCGAAACGCCCGCGATGCAACGGCGCCTCATACGACTCGCAGGCTGACGCTCTGAACGATGTTGTCGTGGTAGCCGGCCGCATTGAAGGTCAGCTTTTCCGGCTGCTGCAGTCCGTTGCGGCTCGTGGCCCGGACCGCGACCTCGAGTGCTCCGGTCCTTGAGGTGTCGAGCAGCAGGCTGAACTCGCGCCACGCAAAACGCCCCAGATCGCGCCCCAGCTGCGCATTGCGCCAGCTTTGCCGGCCATCGGTGGAGATTTCGACGCGCTCGATCCCGGCACCGTTGTCCCAGGCCTTGCCGCCGAAGCGTACGTGCCGTCCGCGCGCGAGCGTCTCGCCCGCGACGTGACTCGTGATGAGCGAGTTGACGAGGACCTCTGTGATCGGGGTGGTCTCGGGGGTTTCCTGGCTGACAAAGCGGGCACCGGGGAAGGCACCGGTCGGCAGGCGGTACGCACTTTTCATCCAGAAGTTCTCAAGCGGCTTGGGCTCGACACGAATCTCGGTCAGATGTTTCATCCAGTACGTGCCGGTCCAGCCGGGCACCACGAGGCGCGCCGGGGCGCCATTCCAGTGCGGCAGCGGCGCCCCGTTCATCGTGAAGGCGATGAGCGTGTTCTCATCGAGGGCGCGCTCAACGGGCAAGCTCTTCTGGAAGTTCGGTGTCGCGGGCAATACGGCACTGTCGGCGCCCCGGAACCACACCTCGAGTGCACCCGCGGCGA
>DATHLO010000225.1:0-7760 GCA_035488075.1 Steroidobacteraceae bacterium
AGGCGCAGCGTGGCGAGCGAGCGCGGTCCGCGATTCACCAGATCCCCCACGAACCACAAGCGGTCGCGATCGGCCGAGAAGCGGATCTTCTTTAAAAGCGCGCGCAGCTCCTTCTCACACCCTTGTACGTCGCCGATCGCATAGCGCGTCACTGCAGGATGCCCGGCATCGCGAGCCGGAAAGGTTCAATGGGCGCATCAAAGTGCGCGCCGTCGTCGCCGAGCATCTGGTAGCTGCCCTGCATGGAGCCGACCGGGGTTTCGATGACCGCGCCGCTGGAGTAGCGAAATCCCTGTCCGGGCTTCAGGTACGGCTGCTCCCCGACGACCCCGTCGCCGCGCACCTCTTCGACCTTGCCGTTCGCGTCCGTGATCACCCAGTGACGCGTCAGCAGCCGTGCCGGCACCTGGCCTTCGTTGCGGATGGTAATGGTGTAGGAGAACACGTAGCGCCCCTCGCGCGGGTCGGATTGTTCATCGAGGTAGCTCGTCTCGACGTCGACCCGGATCTTGTGCTCGGAGGAGACCATGCGCGGATTCTACCGGAACCGCTCAGACCTTCCCGGCGCGCATGGCAAGCACATCACAGGGCGCGGCATGTAACACGGTGTCCTCGGTGAGATTGACGAGGATTGACAATCCGTGACGTTCCCGGCTGCCGAGGATGATGAGGTCAGCGCGCCGTTCGCGGGCCACCCGCACGATCTCGCTCTTGACGTTGCCGCGCTCCACCCGACACGCCGCCCCGCCCAGGCCGAGTTCGGCGGCGAGCGCCACCAGGCGCTGCTCGGCGCGCTCGACCAGCTCATCCTCCATCTGCACCGCGGGCATGAGCGTCTCGCCCATCGGTTCCACGGGCACGAACTCCACCACGTGCAGCAGCTCCACGGTGGCACCCAGATTCTGGGCCAGCGCCTGCGCCTTGCGGCCGATGGCGAGACTGTCCTCCGTCAGGTCGACCACCAGCAGGATGTGACGGTAAGGAGCCATCACGTGTCTCCGAGGAACCTAAGTGTTGCTGAAGACTAACGTCATGCGGAGGCGCGGTCGAGGGCCTGCGCCAGGGTATTGAACGCCTCGGGCGTGAGCGTCTCCGGGCGTGCGCCCGGGTCCAGGCCGCAGGCGGCGATCTGCTCGCGCGTGAGGAAAGCGCCGAGCGCATTGCGCAGCGTCTTGCGGCGCTGGCTGAACGCGGCGGCTACCAGCGCGGCATAATGCGGGCTGACGGCAAACAGCGGCGCCGCCCGCACCGTCAGCCGCACGAGCGCCGACCACACCTTCGGCGGGGGTTGGAACGCGCCGGGGCCAACGTCGAACAGCCGCTCGATCTGGAACCAGGGGCTGAGCATCACGGTGAGGCGGCCGTAGCTCTTGTTGCCGGCGCCGGCGGCCAGGCGCGCCACGACTTCACGCTGCAGCATGATGTGCAGGTCGAGCAGCGCCGGCGCCTGGGCCAGCAGATGGAACAGCAGCGGGGTGGAGATGTTGTAGGGCAGATTGCCGACGATGCGCAGCTGGCCACCGCGCGCGCGCGCCAGGGCGGCAAAATCAAACTCGAGCGCATCGCTCTCGTGCAGCTGACAATGCGGCACAGCGGCGCACGCAGGACGCAGGCGCGCGGCAAGATCGCGGTCGATCTCGATGGCATCCAGCGTCGTGCCCGCAGCGCTGAGCAGGTGACGGGTGAGCGCGCCGCGCCCCGGACCGATCTCCACCAGGTGATCGCCCGCGCGCGGCGCGAGTGCGCGCACGATGCGCTCGATCACGCCCGGGTCGTGCAGGAAATGCTGGCCAAATCGCTTGCGGCGCGGCGCGCGTGTCGCAGGCGCGCCGGGCGCCATCAGTGTCGCTGCGCGGCGAGGCGGCTCGCCAGGCGCACCGCGGCGGTGAGGCTGCCCGGGTCGGCCCGGCCGGTACCGGCAAGATCCAGCGCCGTGCCGTGATCGGGCGAGGTGCGCAGGATCGGCAGGCCGAGCGTGACGTTGACCGCCTGTTCGAAGCCGGCGTGCTTCACCACCGGTAGCCCCTGGTCGTGGTACATGGCGAGCACGGCGTCAAAATTCTGCAGCACCCGCGGCACGAAGACCGTGTCGGCCGGCAGCGGCCCGCTCACGCGGATGCCGCGCGCGCGCATGCGCTCGATCGCCGGCGTGATGATGCGGATTTCCTCATCGCCCAGGTGGCCGCCCTCGCCGGCGTGCGGATTTAAGCCACACACGGCGATGCGTGGCGCACTGATGCCCCACCAGCTCTCGAGCGCCTGCGCAAGCGTCGCTGCGGTGTGACAGAGCGCCTCGACGCTGAGCGCTGCGCTCACTGCCCGCAACGGCAGATGCGTGGTCGCGAGCGCCACGCGCAGCTCCCCGGTGGTGAGCAGCATCACCGGCGGGCCGCCGCCCACGCGCGTCGCGAGGTACTCGGTGTGGCCGGTGAAGGCGATACCGGCATCGTTGAGCAGCCCCTTCTGCACCGGGGCCGTGACCAGTGCCGCGAACTCCCCGGTGAGCGCCCCATCGATGGCGAGGTCGAGCAGTGCGAGCACGTACGGGGCGTTGCGGATGTCGGGCCGGCCGGGGACGCTTGGGGTTGCGAGCGGCTGGTGCGCCACGCAGAGGATGCCGGGGCGGTGCGGCAGCGGGGCGGCCCCCGCCTGATAAGCGCGCACCTCGATCTTCAGGTTCAGCTCTCGGGCGCGCTCGCTGAAGAGCGCGCCATCCCCGAGACACACGAGTTCACACGGCAGCTCCTGCGCTGCGAGCGCCAGACACAGTTCCGGTCCGATGCCGGCGGGCTCGCCGGAGGTCAGCGCGATGCGCGGAATCTTAGGACTTGTACTCGACGTAGGCTTCGTCTCGCATGCGGCGCAGCCACAACTCGGTTTCCTCGTCCGCCTTGCCGGCGCGGATGGCTTCCATCGCCTGGCGGCGCTTGAGGTCGTCGCTGTTGTCGAAGCGGCGGCGGCCGAGCAGCTGCACGATGTGCCAGCCGTACTGCGTCTTGAACGGCTCGCTGATCTCGTTGTCCTTCAGCGAATCGACCACCTTTTCGAACTCCGGAACGTAGGCGCCGGGACCGGACCAGCCGAGGTCCCCGCCGTCGACCGCCGACCCTGGATCCTGGGACAGGACCTGGGCGAGCGCACCGAAGTCCTCACCCTTCAGGATGCGCTCGCGCAGCGCGGTCAGCTTCTGTTTTATGGTGGCATCGTCCGCAAGCTCGGTCGTCTTCATGAGGATATGGCGCAGGTGCACCTGATCCTCGACGGCCGCCGCGCTGCCGCCGCGTATCTCATTCAGGCGGATGATGTGGAATCCGGTCGGCGTGCGCAGTGGCTCACTCACCTCACCCGGCTTGAGCTTCGCGATCACGTCCGTCAGGAAGGTCGGCAGCTCGCTGCCCTTGCGCCAGCCGAGCGCCCCGCCGTCAAAGGCGGTCTGGCTGTTGGAATAGGCGACGGCGAGCTTGGCGAAATCCTCACCGCCCTTGGCGCGCTCATAGACGTCGTTGGCGCGCTTGGCGGCGGCATCCAGCTGCGCCTGGGTCGCCTCCTGGCCCACCGCGATCAGGATGTGCGAGACGTTGTATTCATTTTGCGCCGAGGGGGTCTTGGCCTGCTTCTCGAGAAATTGGTCGATCTCGCGCGGCGTCACGCTGATGTGCTGCAGGACGTCGCGCTGACGCAGCAGCTGCAGCATGATCTCGCGGCGGATCTCCTCGCGGTAGGTCGGGTAGTCGATGCCCTGTTTGGTGAGCGCATCGGGCAGCTGCGTGAGCGTCATGCCGTTGCGCTGGGCGATGTCCTCGAGCGCCTTGTTGACGTTCTCGTCCGACACCTTGACACCGGCCTTGTTGGCGCGCTGCACCTGAATCTCCTGCAGTACCAGCCGCTCGAGCACCTGCTGGCGCAGCACATTCTGCGCGGGCAGCTCGAGCTTCTGTTCGTGCAGCCGCTCGCTGACCGCCGCCACTTCCGCATCGAGGTCGCTGTTGAGCACGACCCCGTCGTTCACGATGGCGACCACACGATCCAGCAGCTGCCCCTGGGTCGCCAGTTCGCGGGTCTGGGACCAGGCCGCTGAGCCGGCGAGCGTGAGCAGCGCCAAGACCGCAGCGGAGGCCGAAGTTGCAAAAAAACGCCGCATTTGCCTTACATCCCTTACCAAACGTTCTTCAGGGGGCCCTGAATCTTCGGGTTTATCGCATCGGGGGCCCGGTAACCGCGGATTTCCTCGGTGAGGAAGGCGTCCGACGCCGATCCGACACTGGCCAGGCCCGTGAGTTCCAGCTGCAGCCAGATTCCGGTGCTCTGGCTGCCGTCGTGGTTGTTCACGAAGCGACGCGCCCCCAGGCGCACGCGCCAGCAGCAGGAGCGGTATTGTATGCCGACAAAGCGCTCCAGTTCCCCATGAGTTTCGACCGTCGGTCCCGTCGTCCCGGGGGCGGCTCCCGCGGGGGTGTAGTAGTCGCGCAGGGCGTAGACATCGCGCGCGAACAGCTCCCAGTTGCGCCGGATCGGCCAGGCCCCGGAGAACTCGAGCTGGTCGAAGCCCTGCCAGTAGGAGGGCACGCCGGGCTGCTGGATGAACTGGAAGCGCTCGTAGCGATAGGCGAGGTTGATCACGGAATTGTTGTCGGCCTTGTACTGCAGGTGCACCAGCGTGCGCTCGCTGCGCTGATGCTCCGGGTCCCACTGCACGTCGACGTCGGCACCCCAGTTCTGGAAGGCCGTGAGGGCGATCTGCGCGACGAAGTCCGAGCGGTTGCCCGTCGGCGGAGCCTCAAACGGCAGCGTCACACGCGGGGTGGTGAAGTAGTAGGACTGGCCGAAGGTGGCGGCGAGGAACTGACGGCCGTCGACGGCATCGAGCAGGCGGCTCGTGACCCCGACGCTCACCTGGTTGGCATCACTCATGCGGTCGGCGCCCACGTAACGATTGGTACGAAAGAGCTCGATCGGATTTAAATCGGGCAGGGCGGTATCGAACACCGGCAGCTGCTCCTGCAAGCGGTAGGGCACGTACAGATACAGCACGCGCGGCTCGAGGGTGAGCTTGCGCTGATCGCGCGAACCGGTGAGCTTCTCGAACTGCAGTCCGGTATCGATGCTCGCGATCGGCAGCGAGCGTGACGGCGCGCGCTCAAACTGCCCGTTGCCGACCTCATCCAGCTCGTACTGCGTCCAGCGATAAGCGAGCGCCGGGCGCAGGAAATAGCCCGGTCCGGTGAGATCGAGCGACACCTGCGGCCGCAGGTCGGTGCGCCACCCGTTGGTGTCCGGACCTTCGATATTGCGGTGAAAATCGACCACCTCGGATTCGAACCCGTAGTGCAGCAGGACCGTGGAACCGACGCTGTAGTCGGAGTCCACGATCAGCTGCGGCAGGCGCGCGTAGGGGCGCTGCGTGGGCGCCACGTTCACGATGTCGATGGTCTGGTACTCCTGCGCCTGCGCATCGACGCGCCAGTGCTCGGATCGATAGCTCAGGTCGGCGCTGCGGTTCAAGAAGGCGGTGCTCGCGCCCTCCGGGCCCTGCGAGAAATCCTCGAAATATTCGGTGTCGCTGACGTTTTCGGCCGCGAGCGTCAGGCGCCAGTCCTCGGGCAGCTCCGCCACGTCATTCAAGCGCACGCGGCTGCGCTCCGCGCCGAACTCGCGATCGTAGGGCAGGAAGTTCCAGTCAAGTTCGCCGTGCTGATTCACGCTGAGCCAGCGCAGGTCCCCGCCCAGATCCGCGCCGCGCTTGGTGAATACGGTGGGCTCGAAGGTGAAGTCCGCGTTCGGGGCGATGTTCCAGTAATACGGCGCCGACAGCTGCAGGCCGCCGGTGGAGGTGTTGCCGATGTTGGGGAACAGGAAACCGCTCTTGCGGTCGCTGCTGAGCGGGAAGGACAGCCACGGCAGATACAACAGCGGCACGCCCATGAAATCGACCTGTGTGTCGCGCCCCGTGCCGATCTTGCTGCGCGTGTCGAGCGTGATGTCCTTGGCGCGCAGCTGCCAGGAACTGTCATTCGCCGGGCAGGTGGTGAAGGTGACGCGCTGCAGGTCCAGCACGCCCTGGGGCGTGAGGGTCATCTCCTGCGCGGTGCCGCGGGCGCTGCGTTGCGTGAGGCTGAACTGCGCGGACTTGAACGAGGCGCCGGCAGCGGCCGAATAACTGCCGGCGGCCCCGGTCACGTGCACCAGCGGGTCCCGGTAATCGATGTGTTCGTCGGTCTGGATGGCACCGGTGGCGCGGTCGTACTGCATCTCGTTGGCGCGGATCTCCCGCTGGCCCTGATGCACATCGACGTTGCCCTTGAGCGTCGCCTTGCCGTCCACGCCGACCGTGGCCGTATCGCTGGAGATGTCCACGGTGTTGTCCTGGGCGGCGCCCGGGGCGACCTTGGCAGGGGGTGCTGCCGCCGGGGCGCTCAGGTTGATTTGCGACGGACAGGGAGGATCGGCGGCATGTGCCGCCGGCATGCTGCCGCCGAACCAGAGGAGCGCGAGTAGGAATGGGCTCGGACGCGGCATGAAGGCCGGCATTATAATGGCGCGCCACAGCAACGCGGGCCGAAAACCTCGCCGCTTCACATGCTTGAAACCGACGCGCGACTCGCGCTGATTACGGATTGGTTGACGAGTGCGCTGCGCCTGCCGGTGCGCTCGCTACGAGCGGCATCCAGCGACGCGAGCTTCCGGCGCTACTTCCGCGTCTTCCTCGAGCGCTCGACCTACGTCGTCATGGACGCGCCGGCGGACAAGGAGGACGTGCGTCCGTACCTCAAAGTCAGCGGCCTGCTCGAAGGTATCGGCGTGCACGTGCCGCACGTGTACGAAAGCGACGTGGCGCGGGGACTGCTGCTGCTCGAGGACCTGGGCAGCACCCAGTACCTGGCGCGGCTGAACGCGGGTGATGACCCGGAGCCCCTGTACCGCGACGCCCTGGCGGCACTGGCGCAGATCCAGGTGCGCGGCCTCCCCGCGAGCGCCGAGCTGGCACCTTACGGGCGCGGCGAACTCATGCGCGAACTGTCGCTCATGCCGGAGTGGTTCCTCGGACGGCATCTGGCACTCGCATTGTCTGGGGAGGAAGCGCAGCGGCTCGCGGCAACGTTCGAGTTTCTCATCCGCGAGGCGCTCGCCCAGCCGGCGGTGTTCGTGCACCGTGACTACCACGCGCGCAATCTCATGCTGCTGGGCGAACGCAATCCCGGGATCATCGATTTCCAGGATGCGCTGCGCGGGCCGGTCGGTTACGACCTGGTGTCGCTGTTGAAGGACTGCTACATCGCCTGGCCGCGCGCGCGCGTCACGCACTGGGTCGAGCGCTATCGCGCGCAGCTGCTGGCCGCCGGCGGCGCCGCGGGCGCCGATGATGCACAGTTTCTGCGCTGGTTCGATCTGATCGGCGTGCAGCGGCATGTGAAGGTGCTCGGGATCTTCTGTCGCCTGTGGTATCGCGACGGCAAGGGCGGCTACCTGCCCGATCTGCCGCGCACGCTCGATTACGTGCGTGAGACCTGCACCCTGTATCCGGAGCTGCACGAATTTGGCCACTGGCTCGAGGCGCGGGTCGTGCCGCAGCTGCCTGCCGCCAACGCGGCGGCCCTGAGAGCGGCGGCCCCGCAGGCGCCTCCATGAAGGCGATGGTACTGGCGGCCGGTCGCGGCGAGCGCATGCGCCCGATCACCGACACCGTGCCGAAGCCCCTGGTGCGCGTCGGCGGGCGCCCCCTGATCGCCTGGCACCTCGCGGCGCTCGCGCGTGCCGGTGTG
>DATHLO010000226.1:0-8183 GCA_035488075.1 Steroidobacteraceae bacterium
GGCGCGCTCACGCTGGGGGCGGATTGGAGCGTGCGCGCGAGCCGCGAACTTCTCGAACAGCTCGAGGCGCTCATCGGCCGCGGCTCGGTGCAGGTGATCTACGGCACGCCGCCCGCAGCGCCCGGCGCCTCATTCGCCGACACCCGCTGAGTTAGGGTAGGCTCGCGCACCATGGCCGTTTCATTTCTCGACTTCGAGCAGCCGATCGCCGAGCTGGAAGCCAAAATCGAAGAGCTCCGGCACGTGACTTCGGATTCCGAGGTCAATCTGCAGGACGAAATCAGCCGCCTGCAGGCGAAGAGCCGCCAGCTGACGGTGAGCATCTTTGCCGACCTGACGCCCTGGCAGATCACGCAGCTCGCGCGCCACCCGCACCGTCCCTACACGCTCGACTACATCAACGCCATCTGCACGGAGTTCAGCGAGCTGCACGGGGATCGCATGTACTCGGACGACGGCGCGATCGTCGGCGGCCTGGCGCGCATCGAGGACCGCGCCGTCATGATCATCGGCCACCAGAAGGGACGCGACACCAAGGAGCGCGTGCGCCGCAACTACGGCATGCCCAAGCCCGAAGGCTATCGCAAGGCGCTGCGCCTGATGCGGCTTGCCGAGCGCTTCGGACTGCCGCTCGTGACGCTCATCGATACCCAGGGTGCCTATCCGGGCGTCGGCGCTGAGGAGCGCGGCCAGAGCGAGGCGATCGCCCGCAATCTCTTTGAGATGTCGGTGCTGCGCATACCGATCATCAGCGTGGTGACCGGTGAGGGTGGCTCGGGCGGTGCGCTGGGCATCGGCGTGTGCGATCGACTGCTGATGCTACAGTACAGTACCTACTCGGTGATCTCACCCGAGGGCTGCGCCTCGATCCTGTGGAAGAGCCAGGACAAGAAGGAAGTCGCCGCCGAGGCCTTGAACCTTACCGCCGACCGGCTGCTGAAGCTCGGGCTGGTGGACGAAGTGATCGAGGAACCCCTCGGCGGGGCGCACCGCGACGCGGCGGCGGTCGCGGCGAGTCTGAAGGCAGCCCTGGTGCGCTACCTCGCTGAGCTCGACGCGATCCCGCGCGATGAGCTGCGCGAGGCGCGCGCGCGAAAGATCGCCGGCTTCGGCGTGTTTGCCGAAAACGCGGCGTAACGGCGCTGTGGCACGCGTGCCGCGCGGCGCCCGCCCGAAGTTCACTCCAGCCTGGCTCGCTGGCCACCTCGCGCAGCTTCTGCCCGAGCGGCCCCGGTTGCACGTGTGCGTCGCCTTCAGCGGCGGGGCGGATTCCACCGCGCTCCTGGCCGCGCTCGCGCAGCTCAAGCGCCCGGCTCTCACGGTGCGCGCGGTGCACGTCGATCATCACCTGCAAGCTGCCTCCGCGCGCTGGAGCGCACACTGCCGGCGCGTCGCGCGTGAGCTCGGGGTGGGCCTGCAGGTGCGCAATGTCCAGGTGCCGCGCCGGCGCGGGGAGTCGCTGGAAGCGGCGGCGCGGCAGGTGCGTTACGCCGCCCTCGCCGCCGCGCTCGCCGAAGGGGAGGTATTGCTGACGGCGCACCACGCGGACGATCAGCTCGAGACGGTGCTGCTGCAGCTGCTGCGCGGTGCGGGCATCGCCGGCATCGCGGCCATGCCTGCCGTGGCGCCCTTTGCGGGCGCTGTGCTGGTGCGACCGCTGCTGGAGAGGTCGGGTGAGGAGCTGCGCGCCTGGCTCGCCAGCCACGGCATCCCCTGGATCGAGGATGAGAGTAATGCGGACGAGCGGCTCGACCGCAACTACCTGCGCGCGCAGGTGCTGCCCCGGCTGCGCGCGCGCTGGGCGGGCGCTGCAGCGAGCGTGGCGCGCACCGCGCGCCACGCGGCCGAGGCGCAGCGCCTGCTCGAGGCCCTCGGCGCCGCCGACGCCGGGCGGGCGGCGGTCGGGCCGGCGCTTTCGGCGCAGGTGCTGCGCACGCTCCCCGCCGAGCGGCGGCGTAACGCGCTGCGCCACTGGATCGTCGCGGCCGGATTCCTCGCCCCGCCCAGCCGGGGTCTGCAGGAGATCAGCGGCGCACTCCTCGCGGCGCGCCCCGACACACAGCCCTTGGTCGCCTGGCAGGGTGTGCGCATCCGGCGCGAGCAGGATCTGCTCGTGCTGCGAGCGGCCCCGGCGCAGGCCGCGCGCGCCGGCGCGGCGCGCACCCAGCCGGCCGAGCCGCCGCGCAGCTGGCGCTGGCAGCGCCAGCGCACGCTCGCTCTGGCGCGCGGCTCCCTCACACTCAAAAGCGATGCGCGCGGGCCGCTCGACCTGGATGCGCTCGCACCGCAGCTCACGCTGCGCGAGCGGCGCGGCGGCGAGCGGCTGCGCCCCGTGCGGGGTGGTCCGCGCCGTGCACTCAAGGGCTTACTGCAGGAAGCGCGTATTCCGGTCGAAGAGCGCGCGCGCCTGCCGCTGCTGTTCGCCGGCGAGCGACTGCTCGCCGTGGCGGACCTGTGGCTGGATGAGTCGGTGCAGGCGGCCCCGGCGAGCCGGCGCCGCGGGCGCCTCATCTGGCGCGCGGCGCACTGAGGCCCCCGGGCGAGGATTCGAACCCCCGCGCACGCGGGCATTGTGCTAACCTGCTGGCCCGTCGTCGCTCGCGCGAAAGTTCGCGGCAGCGGCCTCACGCGACGGGATTCCCTAGAGCTTAACTATATGACGCGCTTTGTATTCGTCACCGGTGGCGTCGTGTCCTCGTTGGGGAAGGGCATCGCCGCGGCCTCCCTCGGTGCGATTCTCGAGGCGCGCGGTCTCAAGATCGCCATGGTGAAGCTGGATCCTTACATCAACGTGGATCCGGGCACGATGAGTCCGTTCCAGCACGGGGAGGTGTTCGTCACCCAGGACGGCACGGAGACGGACCTGGATCTGGGGCATTACGAGCGCTTCGTGCGCACGACCACCGGACGCAACAGCAATTTCACCACCGGGCGCATCTACGAGCGCGTCATCGCCAAGGAGCGTCGCGGCGACTACCTCGGCGCCACGGTGCAGGTGATCCCGCACATCACCGATGAGATCAAGCGCAGCATCAAGCTCGGCGCCGATGGAGCCGATGTGTGCATGGTGGAGATCGGCGGCACGGTCGGTGACATCGAGTCGCTGCCGTTCCTGGAGGCCATCCGCCAGCTCGGTGTCGAGCTCGGCCGCAACAACTGCGTCTACATGCATCTCACGCTGGTACCGGTGGTGGGCGGCTCGGGCGAGATCAAGACCAAGCCGACTCAGCACTCGGTGAAGGAGCTGCGCGGCATCGGTATTCAGCCGGACGTGCTCTTGTGCCGCTGCAAGCATCCGCTGCCGGAGGAGCAGCGGCGCAAGATCGCCCTGTTTACGAACGTCGAGGAGCGCGCGGTGATCTCCGCGGTCGACGCGGACGACATCTACAAGATTCCGATCCTGCTGCACGAGCAGGCGCTCGATGACATCATCGTCGATAAGCTGCGTCTGGAGGTACCCGCGACCGATCTGGCCGAGTGGCGCCAGGTGGTGAGCGGCAAGGCGAACCCGGACGGCCAGGTGGACATCGCCATGGTCGGCAAGTACGTGCAGATCCGCGACTCCTACCTGTCGCTGCACGAGGCGCTGATGCACGCCGGGCTCAAGAGCCGCACGCGCGTCAACATCCACTACATCGAGTCCACCGACGTCGAGCAGCACGGCACGCATGCGCTCAAGGGTATGGATGCGATCCTGGTGCCCGGGGGCTTCGGCGAGCGCGGCATCGAGGGCAAAATCCAGGCGGTGCGCTTTGCGCGCGAGCACGGCGTGCCGTACCTAGGCATCTGCCTCGGCATGCAGGTGGCGATCGTCGAGCACGGGCGCCACGTGCAGGGGCTGGCCGATGCCAACAGCACTGAGTTCAACCGCGCCACCCCGCACCCGGTGATCGCGCTCATCTCCGAGTGGCAGGACCAGATGCACGGCACGCAGATGCGCGATGACGGCTCGGAGAAAGGCGCCACCATGCGCCTGGGGGCGCAGGAGGTGCTGCTCGGGGCCGGCACGCGGGCGCGCGAGATCTTCGGGCGCGACGTGATCATGGAGCGCCATCGCCACCGCTACGAGTTCAACAACAACTACCTGGAGCGCTACCGCACCTCGGGCATGCGCTTCTCGGGGTTCTCGCGCGACGGGCTGGTGGAGGTGATTGAGCTGCCGCAGCACCCGTGGTTCGTGGCCACCCAGTTTCACCCGGAATTCACCTCCACGCCGCGCGACGGACATCCGCTGTTTACGGGCTTCATCCGCGCCGCGCGCGCGCAGCGCGCCTCACAGCTGCCGCAGGCGGCGGGAGCTTAGGGGCGCGCGGCTTTCCCGTCCCCCTGAAGTGCACGAGCGATGCAACTTACCGGACACGAAGTCGGGGGCCAGCAGCCCTTCTTCCTGATCGCAGGTCCGTGCGTGATCGAGAGCCCGGCGCTCACCCAGGAGATCGCCGGGCGGCTGAAGGAGATCACGGCACGCCTCAAGATCCCGTACATCTTCAAGGCCTCGTACGACAAGGCGAACCGCTCCTCGCGCGGCTCGTTCCGCGGCCCGGGGATCGATGCCGGGCTTAAGGTGCTCGCGGACGTGCGCCGCGTGATCGGCGTGCCGGTACTGACCGATGTGCACGAGGACACCCCGCTCGCCGAGGTCGCCGCCGTCGTCGACGTGCTGCAAACGCCGGCGTTTCTGTGCCGGCAGACGAACTTCATCGTGAACACCGCCGCCCAGGGCAAGCCCGTCAACATCAAGAAGGGCCAGTTTCTATCCCCCTGGGAGATGAAGAATGTGGTGGATAAGGCGCGCTCCACCGGCAACCCCGACATCCTCGTGTGCGAGCGCGGTTTCTCCTTCGGCTATAACAACCTGGTGTCCGACATGCGCTCGTTGTCGATCATGCGCACCACCGGCTGCCCGGTGGTGTTCGACGCCACGCACTCAGTGCAGCTGCCCGGCGGGCAGGGCGATGCTTCCGGCGGCCAGCGCGAGTTCATCCCGGTGCTCGCGCGCGCCGCGGTGGCCGCCGGCATCGCCGGACTTTTCATGGAAACGCACCCGCATCCCGAGCAGGCGCTCTCGGACGGGCCGAACGCGTGGCCGCTCGCGCGCATGGAGCCACTGCTGCAGACCCTGGTCGAGCTCGATCGGGCCGCCAAGCGCACCCCGTACGAGGAAGCACTGCTTTAGAGGGAGCGAGCGCCGATGAGCCAGATCAAGGATATTCGCGGACGCGAGATCATCGACTCGCGCGGCAATCCTACCGTCGAAGCCGACGTCGTGCTCGACTCAGGCGTCGTGGGGCGTGCGGCGGTGCCCTCGGGCGCGTCCACCGGGACGCGCGAGGCGGTGGAGCTGCGCGACGGGGATGTGCAGCGCTATGGCGGCAAGGGCGTGCTCAAGGCCGTGGAGCACATCAACACGGTCCTGAAAAAGGCACTCGTGGGCGTTGATCCGCGCGATCAGGCCGGGATCGATGCGAAGATGATCGAACTGGACGGCACCGAGAACAAGGCGCGCCTCGGCGCCAACGCCATCCTCGGTGTCTCGCTTGCCACCGCGCACGCCGCCGCCCGGGAGGCGGGCGTGCCGCTGTACCGGCATATCGCGCACCTCATCGGCGGCGAGCGTGAGCCGGTGATGCCGGTGCCGATGATGAACATCGTCAATGGCGGCGCGCACGCCAACAACAGTCTTGACATCCAGGAGTTCATGATCCTCCCGGTGGGGGCGCCGACGTTCCGCGAGGCCCTGCGCTACGGCGCGGAGATCTTCCACACGCTAAAGAAGCTGCTCGCCGCGCGCGGGCTCTCGACCGCGGTCGGGGATGAGGGCGGCTTCGCCCCGGATCTGGACTCGAACGAGGCGGCCCTCGGCATCATCATGGAAGCCATCGAGAGCGCCGGTTACCAGCCGGGCAGGCAGGTGTATCTCGGGCTCGATGTCGCCAGTTCCGAATTCTTCAAGGACGGCCGCTACGAGCTCGCATCCGAGAAGCGCAGCTTCACGGCCGCCGACTTCACCGGCTATCTCGCCGAGCTCGCCGCCAAGTACCCGATCATCAGCATCGAGGACGGGATGAGCGAGGCGGACTGGGACGGCTGGGCGACGCTCACGCGTGCGCTTGGCGGCAAGATCCAGTTGGTCGGGGATGACGTCTTCGTCACTAATACGCGCATCTTCAAGGAGGCGATCGAGCGGCACATCGCCAATGCCATCCTCATCAAGCCCAACCAGATCGGCACGCTCACCGAGACGCTCGCCGCCATCGCGATGGCCGACCAGGCGCACTACGCCTCGGTGGTGTCGCACCGCTCCGGCGAAACCGAAGACAGCACCATCGCCGACATCGCCGTCGCAAGCGCTGCGACTCAGATCAAGACCGGCTCGATGTCGCGCTCGGATCGCATCGCTAAGTACAACCAACTGCTGCGCATCGAGGCGCAGCTTGGCAAGGTGCGCTACGCGGGGTTCGAGGCATTCCCCGTCAGGATCTGAGCACGCGGCCGGGGACGTCGCAGCGCCGAAGGGGAGGCGCCGAATAAGCGCACGAACGCGCGGCGCATGCGCTCGGAGTCGCCGAAGCCGCAGCGCAGCGCCACCTCCTGAACCGCCGGTGTGCCGCTCTCGAGCAAAGCGCGCGCGGTGTCCGCGCGGATGCGCTCCACCGCCTTGGCCGGGGTGAGTCCGGTCTCGGTGCGAAAGGCGCGCGCGAAGTTGCGCGGGCTCATGTAGGCGCGCGCGGCCAGTGCATCCACCGATAAGGGTGCAGCGAGGTGGGCGCGGATATGCTCGAGCAGCGGCGCGAAGCGTCCCTGCGCGCGCTCGATCTCCAAGAGCGCGGAGAATTGCGACTGCCCGCCCGGACGGCGGTGATAAACCACCAGGTGCTGCGCCGTACGGCGCGCGACTCCCTCGCCCAGGTCCTCGCCAATGAGCGCCAGCGACAGGTCGATGCCGGCGGTGATGCCGGCGGAGGTCCAGAGCTTGCCTTCATGCACGAAGATGCGCTCCGGATCGAGCCGCACTTGCGGGAAGGCCGCGCGGAACTTGTCGGTGACACTCCAGTGGGTGGTGGCCGCACGGCCATCGAGCAGCCCCGCCGCGGCGAGCAGAAACGAACCCGAGCACACGCTCGTGACGCGCTGCGCGCGCGCCGCGCAGGCACGGATGAAGCGCCGCGTGGCCGCGCAGTCGAGGGCCGCGTAGGTGCCCTCACCACCGGCCACGATGAGCGTGTGGATCGTGTCCGCGCGCGGCAAGCCGCCCGCCTGGAAGGTCGCACCGCAGGAGCTCGCCACCGCACCGGCCGAGGCGGCGATGATCCTCAGCTCGTAGGCGCCCGGGCGAATGCGTCCGGCGATCTCAAACGCCGCGAGCGGGCCGGCGGCATCCAGCAGCTGGAACTGCGGAAAGATCAGAAACGCGATGCGCCGCGGCATATTTTCGGCTCCTGCAGCGATGGCAGAAAACGAGGTAAAAACGTCATTTCGGCCATAGGGTAACTCAGGTCACGATGGCCCGCACTGCCGCCGCTTCCCGAGGAACCCCATGGCCGAGGATTTCCCCATCGTCTTTGCGCTCTTTCCGCGCATCACGCAGCTGGACTTCACCGCCCCCCTGGAGGTGCTCGCGCGGCTGCCGGGCGCGCGGGTGACACTCGCATCGATTGAGGGCGGCACGCTGGGCGCGGACGGCGGGGTCGTGTTCGCCGCCGTGCGCCCGCTCGCCGAGGTGCGCACGTGCGCCTTGCTGTGCGTACCGGGGGGCTTTGGCACCACGGCCGCGATGCAGGATGCGGCCTACCTTGAAGCACTCAGGCGCCTGGCAGCGCAGGCGCGCTACGTCACGTCCGTGTGTACCGGGTCGTTGCTGCTCGGGGCGGCAGGGCTGCTGCGCGGCAAGCGCGCGGCCTGCCACTGGGCGTTTCGCGAGCTGCTGCCGCTTTTTGGCGCCATTGCCGACAGCGCGCGCGTCGTGCGCGACGGCAACCTCATCACCGGCGGTGGCGTGACCGCCGGCATCGACATGGCGCTCACCGTGGTGGCGGAGATCGCCGGTCGGGATTTCGCCGAAGGCGTGCAACTCGCGATCGAATACGCTCCCGAGCCGCCGTTTGACAGCGGCCGTCCCGAGAGCGCACGCGCTGCGGTGCTCGCCGCCGTGCGTGCCCGCATCGAGGCCCTCGCGCCCGAGC
>DATHLO010000227.1:0-4249 GCA_035488075.1 Steroidobacteraceae bacterium
CTCGTTGCCGATGATCTCGGTCGAGTAACGGTCATTCCCCTGCTTGTCCTGCCACTTGCGCGTGCGCAGGCTGCCCTCGATATACACCTGCGAGCCCTTCTTCAGGTACTCGGCGGCGATCTCCGCCAGGCGTCCGAAGAGTGCCACGCGGTGCCACTCGGTGCGCTCCTGCTGCTCGCCGCTTTGCTTGTCGCGCCAGCTCTCGCTGGTCGCAATCCGCAGGTTCGCCACCGTGGTGCCCGAGGGTATGGCGCGGGTCTCCGGATCTGCGCCCAGATTGCCGATGAGAATGACTTTGTTGATGCCGCGCGCCATGGTGAACGTCCTTCGGGTCTTCTTGAGTGACGCGGCGGGTCGCCGAGTGGCTCCCGCCGCAGAGAATGGCTTCATTCTAGTGGAGGTGCACGGGGAGCGCGAACCGCATTTGTGCCCCGAATGCGCAAGTTCGCGCGCCGCAGGCGCCAGCGTGTCAGGCACACGCAGCGAGCAAGCGCTTCAAACTGCGAGCGCGATCTAACACACCCTGACTGTCTGGCTCTGGCGACGACGCGGGAGCGCTGGCGGCGTTGCTGGTCGGCCCGCGCGCAGCGCACCAAACGCGGCGCGTGGGCCCACAGCAGCGGCGTGCGCTTCAGTCCTGAGCGCGGATCTTCGCGGCAGCGTCTTTCAGGATCTGCGCGATGCGCGTCTGCTCCTGAGGGGAGGCGTCGCGCGCGGCGCGCAGCGCCTGCTTGAGTTCGCGCCGCGCCAACCCCACCTCGGAAGCTGTGCCGCCGTGCTCCTCGTCCTCGAAGCCGGCGAAGGCTTCACGGATACGGCCGAGCTTGCGAGCGATCTGGGCGAGTTGGCTGAGGATCGAGTCCGCAGCGTCCTGGTGCTGCACAAGATACGCGCGCCCGCTGTCGGTGATGGCGTAGAGCTTCTTGGCCCCCTCGGCCGTGACGCTGGCGTAGCCAACCTCCTCGAGCCAGGTGAGCGCCGGGTAGACCATTCCGGGGCTCGGACTGTAGAAGCCGCCGGAGCGATCCTCGAGGGCCTTGATGAGTTCGTAGCCGTGGCTCGGACGCTCGGCCAGCAGCGTAAGAAGGACGAGGCGCAGATCGACGGAGCCCATTTTGCGGCCGCGGAAAGACTCCGGACCCATGAACATCTCGCCCATGAAGCCAAAGCGCCCGAAACCGCCGCGGTGATGGTGTCCGCCCGCATGGAGGGAGGGATCGAGTTCCTGGCAGCCGCCGCCGAAGAATCGGCGGTAACCCTGGAAAGGGCCGTGACCATGACGGCCAAAATGACGGTGCATAGGCACCTCCTGTTGTATTGACGGATATATCATAAGATACGTTCTACGATAGTCAAGTGCCCTGGCCGGGCCGGATACGCCCCCCTTATGCCCGTGGGGCCTGGGGCGGGATGGGTCTGGCCGGTGCCGACGCGTACCATTGAGGGTTCAATGCAGCAGATCCGCGTGCGCGGTGCGCGCACTCACAACCTGAAGAACCTCAACCTCGAACTACCGCGCGAGCGGTTGATCGTGGTCACGGGTCTTTCGGGCTCCGGAAAGTCCTCGCTCACCTTCGACACGCTCTACGCGGAAGGCCAGCGCCGCTACGTCGAGTCCCTGTCCGCCTACGCGCGGCAGTTTCTCTCGATGATGGACAAGCCCGACGTGGACAGCATCGAGGGCCTCTCGCCTGCGATCGCCATCGAGCAGAAGGCGAACTCGCACAATCCGCGCTCCACGGTCGGCACCGTGACGGAGATCTACGATTACCTGCGCCTCTTGTACGCGCGCGCCGGCATTCCGCGCTGCCCGGATCACGGCATCGACCTGACCGCGCAGACCGTGAGTCAGATGGTGGACCAGGTGCTGAAGCTCCCCGAGGGCACGGCGGCGGTGCTGCTGGCGCCGGTGGTGAGCGATCGCAAGGGCGAGCACGCGGAGCGGTTCGAGGAACTCGCCGGCCAGGGCTTCGTGCGCGCGCGCATCGACGGACGCATCTACGAGATAGACGCGCTGCCGCAGCTGGACGGCAAGAAAAAGCACACCGTGGAGGCGGTGGTCGATCGCGTGCGCGTGCGAGCCGATGCGGCGCAACGCCTGGCCGAGTCGTTCGAAACCGCGCTGCGCGTTTCCGGCGGACTCGCGCGCCTCGCTTTCCTTGATGAGCCGGCGCGCGCGGAACTGGTGTTCTCGAGCCGTCATGCCTGTCCGGTGTGCGGCTACAGCGTGCCACCGCTCGAGCCGAAGCTGTTCTCCTTCAACAATCCCTCCGGCGCCTGTCCGAGCTGCGACGGGCTGGGCGTACAGGAGTTCTTTGATCCGCAGCGCGTCGTGCTGCATCCGCATCTGTCGCTCGCCGGCGGCGCGGTGCGCGGCTGGGACCGGCGCAACGACCACTACTTTCACCTGATCCAGTCGCTCGCGCGTCACTACGGCTTCGACATCGAAGCGCCCTGGACGGAGCTGCCGCCGCATGTGCAGCACGTGCTGCTCTACGGCAGCGCCGAGGAAGTGATCGAATTCAGCTACCGCCACGAGGCGGGCCGCAAGTCGCGTAAGCGCCATCCCTTCGAAGGGATCCTGCCCAATCTCACCCGGCGCTACCGCGAGACCGAGTCACCGATGGTGCGCGAGGAGCTCAGTCGTTATCTGGGCGTGCGCCCCTGCCCGCAGTGTCAGGGCACACGGCTGAACCGCGCGGCGCGCTTCGTGTTCGTGGCGGAGAAAAGCCTGCCCGAGATCGCACACCTCACGGTCGGCCGCGCGCTCGGCTTCCTCGGCGCGCTCGAGCTGGCCGGCTGGCGCGGCGAAGTGGCCGGCAAGATCGTCAAAAGCGTGGTCGAACGGCTGCGCTTCCTGAGTGACGTGGGGCTGGATTACCTGACGCTCGATCGCTCCGCGGAAACACTCTCCGGCGGGGAAGCGCAGCGCATTCGCCTTGCAAGCCAGGTGGGCTCCGGACTCACGGGCGTCATGTACATCCTCGATGAGCCCTCGATCGGATTGCACCAGCGCGACAACCAGCGCCTGCTCGGCACCCTCAAGCAGCTGCGTGACCTCGGTAACACGGTGATCGTGGTCGAGCACGACGAGGAGGCGATCCGCGCGGCCGATCACGTGGTGGACCTCGGCCCCGGCGCCGGCGCACACGGCGGCGAGCTGGTGGCGCAGGGCACGCCGCATGACATCGAGGCCAACCCCGCCTCGATCACCGGCCAGTATCTGTCGGGGCGCCGGCGCATCGCGCTGCCGCACCTGCGCCTGCGTCCGGATCCGGCGCGGCAGATCACGATCGTCGGCGCGCACGGCAACAACCTGCAGAACGTCACCGCCCAGATCCCGCTCGGCCTGCTCACCTGTGTCACGGGCGTCTCCGGCTCGGGCAAGTCGACGCTCGTTCTGGACACGCTCTTTGGCCACACGGCCGCGCGGCTGAACTCCACGCGCGTGGATCCTGCGCCGGCCGAGCGCATCGAGGGGCTGGAGCAGATCGACCGTGTCATCGACATCGATCAGAGCCCGATCGGACGCACGCCGCGTTCGAATCCGGCGACCTACACCGGACTTTTCGCGCCGCTGCGCGAACTCTACGCCGCCGTGCCGGAGGCGCGCGCGCGCGGCTACGATGCCGGGCGCTTCAGCTTCAACGTCAAGGGCGGCCGCTGCGAGGCGTGCCAGGGGGATGGGGTCATTCGCGTGGAGATGCACTTCCTGCCGGACGTGTACGTGCCGTGCGATGTGTGCAAGGGCCAGCGCTACAACCGCGAGACGCTCGAGATCCGCTACCGCGGCAAGAACATCCACGAAGTGCTCGAGATGACCGTGGAGGAGGCGGCGCGCTTCTTCCAGAACGTGCCGGCGGTGGCCGGGAAGCTGCAGACCTTAAGCGACGTGGGTCTTGCGTATGTGCGCCTGGGACAGAACGCCACGACGCTCTCGGGCGGTGAGGCGCAGCGCGTGAAACTCTCGCGCGAGCTCGCCAAGCGCGCCACGGGCCGCACGCTCTACATCCTGGATGAACCCACCACCGGGCTGCACTTCCACGACGTCGAGCAGCTGCTGCACGTGCTGCACCGCTTGCGCGACGAAGGCACCACGCTGGTGGTCATCGAGCACAACCTCGATGTCATCAAGACCGCCGACTGGGTGATCGACCTGGGGCCGGAGGGCGGTGAGGGCGGCGGCCAAATCGTCGCCACCGGGTCGCCCGAGGAGATTGCCGCCCACTCAAGCTCCTGGACGGGGAGG
>DATHLO010000228.1:0-6009 GCA_035488075.1 Steroidobacteraceae bacterium
CGAACTGAAGATCCTCGAGTTACGAGAAAAAGCCAAAGCAGCGCTCGGCCCCAAGTTCAATCTGAAGGACTTTCACGCCGTGGTTCTGGAAAATGGCGGCGTGCCGCTGACCGTGCTCGAGCAACTGGTAAACGAATGGATAGCGCGCGCACAGCACTCGACGTGATCCTCACGCTGGCGCGCTCGAACGTGGGCCCTTAAGGCACCTAGCGCCGCAACGCCAGGGATGGTGGTGAAAGAACCACTAGGACCGAGAGACCTTCACTCCTAAGCCCCAGTAAAAGGGAGTCACCCTTATGCCTGCCAAAGGACGGAACAAGTGGCCCACAACGCCGGCAACCAACACCACTGGGCCGGTGCCACCGCCGCCACGAACGCTTGATCGCCCGGTATTTGCGCAACCCACGCAAACCGAGGATCCGACGACTTTTCGAGTGCCGCACCCCTCCGACGGCGCGGCTTACAAGGCAATCGATGCGCTAAATCGAGAACACAAGATTCATCCCCTTGCGTTTCCGCCGCCGCGTGGCGGGGTCGAACCGCAGCTCACCCTGCAGCAGGTGCTCGGCGACATCGCCGCCTCCGTGGGTCGGGTGCGCGCGACCGCCCGCAATACCATCCAGGCTATCGAGGATTCCGGGCAGCTGGTGTTTCATTCCCTCGGTGACTGCGGCAGCACGCGCGGGCCTGCGACCCAGAATGAGGTAGTGGATAAATTGCTGAGCGATTTCAACGAGACCGATGCGCGCGAGCTGCCTCAGTTTCACTTACTGCTGGGCGACATCGTCTACAGCTTCGGAGAAACCCAGTACTACTACGACCAGTTCTACGAGCCTTACCGCAACTACCCGGCGCCAATCCTCGCCGTGGCCGGCAACCATGACGGCATGGTCTCTCCCCTTGCCGGCGCCAAGAGCCTGGAAGCGTATTTGCGCAATTTCTGCGCTGAGACTTTTGCGGTGACGCGCGAAGCCGGCGGTCTTTCGCGCACTGCGCAGATTCAGCCGGGGGTATTCTTCACCTTCGATGCGCCGGGGGTGCGCATCATCGTGCTCTACAGCAACACGCTCGAAGATCCCGGCGTCATTGCGGACAATGTCCTCGGCAAGACGCAGCTGCGGTTTCTGGAAGCGGCACTGCAGCGGGTGAGGTCGGAGAACTTTTCCGGCGCACTACTCCTTGCAACCCACCATCCACCCTACACCGTCGGGCACCATGGCTGGAGCGTGGACATGCTGGCGCAGATCGACAGTGTGTGCGCGAAAACAGCCGTGTGGCCGCACGCTTTCCTCTCCGGCCACGCCCACAATTATCAGCGCTTCACACGCACCCGGAACGCCGATGAGACGCAGATCCCTTACATTGTCTGCGGCAACGGCGGCCACGGCCTGCAGGCTCTGGCGCAATCGGCCGGACAAACGATCCGCGCACCGCAGGTCGTGCAGAAATCGACCGCCAAATCCGACCTTGTGATTCTTGAGAACTACGACGACCGCAACTACGGTTACCTGCGGATTGTCGTAACGCAGACGCAGCTACGCGTTGAGTATCATCCGGCCAGCGATGGCACCGGCACCAAGGCGCCGGATGATTCGGTCACCGTGGACCTCGCGTCACGCACCCTAGTGCACTACGCGGCCAATGATCTGGGTTATCCCAAGGCGGCGCAGCGGGTGCTTGCGCTGCAGCGCGGCCGCAAGTAACGCTCGAGTCAGGCGCGCGGACGCCTATTGCGAAACCTGCCGACGAAACTCGGCCACGTCCTGCGCGCTGAGCGATGCTCCTCGGCTGCCGAAGCGCCCGGAGACGTAGTTGGCGACCGCGGCGATCTCGGCATCCGAATAAACGCTGCCGAAGGCCGGCATCGAAATCCCCCCGTCAGGGGGGGTACGGCTCGCGCCTCCGATCACCACCTGCGCGATGTTCCGGGCGCTTGGATCATTCACGGCGCGGGCACCGGTGAGTGTCGCCAGCGGCGAAAGCGCGCTCACCCCGCTCCAGCTGTGACAGCTGGCGCAGGCGCCTTCAAATACCTGCTTGCCCTGCGCATCAGCGCTCAACGGTCCGTTGCGGTGCGAGGCGTCCGCCGGGGACGGCCGGATGGCCGGCAGATCCGGCGCCACCACCGGCGGCACGCTGCGCAGATACGTGACCACGGCGCGCACATCCTCAGGCGCCATCTGGCTCAGGCTCTCATCCACCGCCTCGCCCATCGGGCCGGAGGCCGCGCCGCGACCCGCGGCATGCCCCTGTGCGAGATACGTCGCGGTGATGTCATCGTTCCATTCGCCGATGCCGGTCTTGGCGTCGCTGGTGATGTTGTAAGCGCGCCAGCCCGCCGTCACCGCGCCGCCGAACTTTCTACGGTTGTTCAGCGCGAAGGCGAGGTTACGCGGCGTGTGGCATTCCCCGCAGTGAGCGAGCGCTTCGCTCAGGTAGGCACCGCGATTCCATTCCGGGCTGCGAGTAGGATTCGGCTGGAAACGGTGGTCGGCATTGAAGAGCCAGGACCAGATGCCGAGCAGCCAGCGCTGGTTGAACGGAAACCATAAGGCATCGCTCCGGGCGGGCGCGTGTACCGGCGCGAGGCTGAACAGATAGGCCTTGATCGCCAGCGCGTCGGCATCCGTCATGTACGTGTAGGAGGTGAAGGGCATCGCCGGATACAGCCGCGCGCCGTCACTGCGCACCCCGCGGTGCAGGGCGGCGAGAAATTGCGCATCGCTGTAGTTGCCGATGCCGGTCTCCTTATCGGGCGTGATGTTGGTCGAATAGAGCGCGCCGAACGGCAGCTTAAAGGCAAGGCCGCCGGCGTACACCGCGCCGCCCGGCGTGGTGTGACAGACCATGCAGTCCGCGGCGCGCGCCAGATACTCCCCGCGCGCTACCAGGTCCGCATCCCGCAACGACAGCGGCATGCCGGTGGGTTCGGCCGCGTGATAATCAGCCAGTGCCACCGACCTGCCGCGCGCAAAATCCATCGCACCCGGACCGCGCAGCCACCACAGCAGCGCCCCGAGCACAAACGCGACGAGGGCAATGAGCACGAGCAGCGAACGCTGCAGCGCGCCGCGCGATGCCCCGCGGCCGCCGGCGAGCGCGCTCATGTGTTTCTCCCGGCTGCCAGGGCGTGGCGGTCGATGGGCAGGTGTCTGAGGGCAACGCCGGTGGCCGCGTAGAGCGCATTGCGCAACGCCGGCGGACCGGCCGTGGCGCCGGTTTCGCCGATGCCGCCGGGCGCCTCACCGCTCTTGATGACGTGCACCTCGATCGGCGGAATCTGATCCATGCGCAGCATGCGATAGTCGTTGAAGTTTGACTGCTGCACGCGCCCGTTCTTCACCGTGACTTCCCCGTAGAGGGCCGCGGTGAGGCCGAATATGAGTCCGCCCTGCAGCTGCGCCACGATGGTGTCGGGATTTACGGCGATGCCGGTGTCTACCGCGCTCGTCACCCGGCGCAGCCGCACGTCTCCATGCGCATCGACCTCCGCTTCCACCACCGTGGCGATGAAGCTGCCGAAGGAGGGTTGCACCGAGACTCCGCGGCCCGCGCGCGGCGGCAGCGGCTGGCCCCAGTTGGATTTCTCCGCCACCAGATCGAGCGCGGCCAGCAGCCGCGGCGACTTGCCGAGCATGCCGCGGCGGAACGCGATCGGGTCCTTGCCGGCTTTCTTCGCCAGCTCGTCCATGAAGCACTCGATCGCAAAGACGTTGTTGTTGGGTCCCACGCCGCGCCAGAATCCGGTCACGAGCGCCGAAGGCTCGGCGCGTACATATTCCACCTGGAAATCGGCGATGTCGTACGGCATGTCGACGGCACTGTCGACCGCATCGATATCGATGCCGTGCTGGAACGCCGGCGGCAGCCAGCGAGCCATCACGCTTGACCCGGTGACTTTGTATTTCCACGCCACGATCTTGTCGCCCGCGAGCGCCGCCGTGATCGTGTCGCGGTAGGCCGGTCGATAGACATCGTGCTGGATGTCTTCCTCGCGCGTCCACACCACTTTCACCGGCTCACCGTCCAGATGCTGCGCCACGCGCACGGCGCTGAGCGCCATGTCCGGCTCGAGCCTGCGGCCGAAGCCCCCGCCGAGCAGATGGTTGTGCACGGTCACCTTTTCCGGTGGCAACCCCGTGAGCTTGGCGACGGTGCCCTGCACCCGCGTCATGACCTGCGTGCCGAGCCACACCTCGCAGGAGCCTGCCTTCAGTTGCACTGTGCAGTTCATCGGCTCCATCGTCGCGTGGGCAAGGAAGGGCAGCTCGTAGGCTGCCTCAACCTGCGCGCCGCGCGTCAGCCCCCTCGCCACGTCTCCGGAGGTTTTGGCGACCGCTCCGCTTTGCGTACTCGCGGCGCGCAGCTCATCCCAGATGTGCGCGGAGGAGACGGCAGCGTTCGGGCCCTCGTTCCAGACGACTGCGAGTGCCTCGAGCCCCCGCTTGGCCGCCCACATGTGATCGCCCACGACTGCAACCATGTCATCGAGCACGATCACCTTGTGAACGCCCGGGATCTTCTTCGCGGCGCCCTCGTCCACCTGGCCCACCTTGCCGCCGAGCACGGGGCTGGCCGCGACCGTTGCGAATTTCATGCCTGGCAGCATCACGTCGATGCCGTAAACGACGCCGCCGTCGACCTTGCGCGGCGTATCCAGCCGCTTGAGCGACTGGCCGATCAGCTTGAAATCCTTCGGATCTTTCAGCGGCGGGTTCTTGGGCGCGGTGAGCTTGCTGGCGCTACCCACCAGGGCGCCGAAACCGAGCCTGCGTCCGCTCGCACCGTGCAGCACCTCGCTCTGGCTCGCGGTGCAACTGGCCGGCTCCACGCGCCATTGCTGCGCGGCGGCCTGAACGAGCAGGGCGCGCGCTGAGGCTCCCGCCACGCGCAAGGGTGTCCAGAACGCGCGGATGGAGTTGGAGTTGCCGGTGGCCTGGATGCCGAAGACAGGATTGCCGTAGAGCTTGTCGTTCGGCGGTGCGTGCTCGAGCACCACGCGCGAGAAATCCGCGTCGAGCTCCTCCGCCAGAATCATGGCAATCGCCGTGTAGACTCCCTGGCCCATTTCCACCTGCGGCATCACCAGCGTCACCTTGCCGGTCGGATCAATGCGGATGAAGGCATTGGGTGCAAACGTGCCCTTCGTGTCGGCCGCGGCCTGCTGCGCGCCGCCGACTGGAATATGGAAGGCAAGCAGCAGGCCGCTCGCCAGACCGCCGCGCAGAACGCTGCGGCGCGAAAGCTCACCTTGCGTTAAGCCCATAATGGTCGCCTAAGACTGCGAGCCGGCCGCGTGCTTGATGGCGGCACGGATACGTACATACGTGCCGCAACGGCAGATGTTTCCCGCCATCGCAGCGTCGATATCGGCATCATCAGGAGTGGGCGTGCTCGCGAGCAAGGCCGCGGCCGACATGATCTGGCCGGACTGGCAGTAGCCGCACTGGATCACTTCCAGATCAAGCCACGCCTTCTGCACCTTCGCCCCGGCCGGTGTTGCGCCGATGCCTTCGATGGTCGTCACCGCCCGAGCACCCACCGCGCTCACCGGCAGCATGCATGAGCGCACGGGCTGGCCATCAAGGTGCACGGTGCAGGCTCCGCACTGCGCAATGCCACAACCGAACTTCGTACCCGTCAGGCCAAGTAGATCCCGCAAGACCCACAGCAGTGGCATGTCCGCGGGCGCATCGACGTCGCGCGTTTCACCGTTAATGACGAGCCGCATCGGTGAGGGCATTTTTTGGTCTCCGTTGGCCGCGCCTGAATGTTCATACTTGAGAAGCGCCAGCGCAACTCCCGTGCGCCCCCGCCCGCAGGCTAGCGGCCGGGCTGCCCCGAGCGATGCTGTCCCGGAGTCCTCTGAAGGTGCAGTTCATGCTAACCTTTTGGCAGAAAACGGGATAACACCCCACCCCCCCTCCACTTTCGGCGAAAGACGTCCGTGACCCAGTCGGCTGAGGTCTTCGTAAGCTACTCCCGCGACGACGGGGAGCGAGTTCTCGA
>DATHLO010000229.1:0-3094 GCA_035488075.1 Steroidobacteraceae bacterium
GGCCGCCGATTCCGGCCGGCCAGCACTAAAGACTTCCCGCGGCGCCCCCGCGCGGCTGCACCTCATCGGGCCCGCTGGCGCTGCGCATGTCGGTACCCACGTTCCAGCTGCGCTGCGCGGACCGCACCCTGAGCCTGCACGCCCCGGTGGTGATGGGGGTGCTGAACGTCACGCCCGATTCGTTCTCCGACGGCGGGCGCTTCGCCGATCCGCAGGCGGCGATCGCGCAGGGCGTGCGCCTCGCCGCCGAGGGCGCAGCGCTCATCGACGTGGGCGGAGAGTCAACGCGCCCGGGCGCACAAGGGGTGAGCGTCGAGGAGGAGCTCGCACGCGTCGTGCCCGTCATCCGCGCGCTGCGCGCTGCCACCGCCGCGATCCTCTCGGTCGATACCAGTAAGCCTGAGGTCATGGCCGCCGCCGCCGCCGCCGGCGCGGGCCTCATCAACGACGTGCGCGCCCTGCGCGCGCCCGGGGCGCTGGCGGCGGCTCGCGCGAGCGGCTGCGCGGTGTGCCTGATGCACATGCAGGGGGAGCCGCGCACCATGCAGCAATCGCCCCAGTACGCCGACGTCACCGCCGAGGTGCGCGCCTTTCTGGCTGAGCGCGTGTTGGCCTGCCGCGCGGCCGGCTTTGCCTCCGAGCAGCTCCTCATCGACCCCGGATTCGGCTTCGGCAAGACTTTCGCGCACAATCTGACACTGCTGCGGCAGCTGAGGGAACTTACGCGCGCGGACGTGCCGCTGCTCGTCGGCTTGTCGCGCAAGGCGCTGCTCGGCACACTCACCGGCCGCGCGGCCGGTGAGCGGGTGTACGGGAGCGTTGCGCTCGCGGTGATTGCCGCCGAGCGCGGGGCGCGCATCATCCGCGCGCACGATGTGGCCGCGACCGTCGATGCCCTGAAGGTCGTCGCGGCGCTGGATGAGGGAGGGTAGGAGCTTGGCGCGTCGATACTTCGGCACTGATGGCGTGCGCGGCAAGGTGGGCGAGCACCCCATGACGGTGAATTTCGCGCTGCAGCTGGCGAGCGCTGCCGCACGGGTGCTGGCGCCCGAGGGCGGCACGGTGCTGATCGGCAAGGACACGCGCCTCTCGGGCTACATGTTTGAGGCAGCGCTCGAGGCGGGCTTCGTCGCCGCGGGCGTCAACGTCATGCTGATCGGCCCGCTGCCAACGCCCGGGATCGCCTACATGACGCGCCGTTTCAACTGCGACTTCGGCGTCGTCATCAGCGCCTCGCACAATCTCTACGACGACAATGGCATCAAGTTCTTCGATGCCTCCGGTGGCAAGCTGTCCGATGAGCTCGAGGAGCGCATCGAGGCGGAGCTCGAGCAACCGCCCCTCACGCGCACCTCGCGCAATCTCGGCCGCGCGACGCGCGCGGATCGCTCGCGCACCCTGTACCAGGAGTTCTGCGCCTCAACGCTGCCGCACGGCCTGGATCTGTCGGGGCTGAAGATCGTCATCGACTGCGCCAACGGCGCCGCCTACAAGGTGGGCCCGCGTATCCTCGCCGACCTCGGCGCCGAGATCGTGCCGATCGGCTGCTCGCCCAACGGCCGTAACATCAACGACGGCTGCGGTTCGATGGCCCCGGATCTGCTGCAACTCACCGTGCCCGGGGTGCGCGCCAACGTGGGGCTCGCGCTCGATGGCGACGGGGATCGGCTGGTGATGGTGGATCACCTCGGCCGCATCGTCGACGGCGATCAGCTGCTGTACGTGATCGCCCGCTCGCTCAAGGACGCCGGCACGCTGCGCGGACCGGTGATCGGCACCGTCATGAGCAATCTGGGACTGGAGATCGCGCTGCGCGCGGCCGGCATCGAATTCCTGCGCGCCGCGGTCGGTGACCGTTACGTACTGGCACTGCTGCGCGAGCGGCACGGCGTGCTCGGCGGGGAGAGCTCCGGCCACATCCTGTGCCTGGATAAGACCACCACCGGGGATGGCCTGGTGAGTGCGCTGCAGGTGCTCGCGGTCATGAAGCAGACGGGCAGGGAACTGGCGGAACTCGCCTCCGGCATGCGCAAGTTCCCCCAGATGCTGCTGAACGTGAAGGTGGCGGCGCGCTTTGATCCGACGCGCGTGGCGCCGGTGCAGGAGGCCGTGGCACGCATCGAGGCGCGCCTGGGCGCCGAGGGGCGCGTGGTACTGCGCGCCTCGGGCACCGAGCCGGTGATTCGCGTCATGGTGGAGGGGCGCGACGAGGCCGTGACCCGTGCGGCGGCCGCAGAGCTCGCCGAAGTCGTCAGGAACGCCGCCCCCTAACGCTCCGCCGCCACCCACCGCAACGCTTCCCCGGCCCCCCAGGAGGGGGTGCGCACGCCGCGTTGCGTCACCCTGCCTGCGTCGCTATCATCGCGCGCCCTTAGAAACCCCAAGACGCACCTGAAGCGTGCGTTCGAGGTCGGTCCATGCGCCGCCCGATTGTCGCCGGAAACTGGAAGATGCACGGCTCGCGCGCGGAAAACGCGCGGCTGATCGAGGAGCTTTTGGCCGGCGCCCCCACGCAGCCGAAGGCCACGTGCGTCGTGTGTCCGCCGTTTGTCTACCTGCAGGAGGCGGCGCGGCTGCTGCGCGATTCGGCCCTCAGTCTCGGCGCCCAGGACGTGAGCGCGGATACCCACGGCGCCTTCACCGGGGAGGTGTCCGCGGCCATGCTCAAGGACGTCGGCTGCGAGTACGTGATCGTGGGTCACTCGGAGCGGCGCCTGCTGTATCGGGAGAGCGATCAGCTGATCGCGCGCAAGTTCGGCGCAGCGCTTGCCAAGGGGTTGATTCCGATCCTGTGCGTGGGCGAGCAGCTCGCGGACCGCGAAGCCGGACGCATGCGCGAGGTCGTGTCGCGGCAGCTCGATGTGGTGCTGGAACTCTCCGGCGCCGGGGCGCTCGAGCACGCGGTCGTGGCCTACGAACCGGTGTGGGCGATCGGCACCGGACGCAACGCCAGCCCCGAACAGGCCGAGGAAGCGCACGCCTTCATCCGCGCCCGGGTCGGCGCCCGGGATGCTAGAATTGCCGCCGCCACGCGCATTCTTTATGGCGGCAGCGTGAAGGCGGGCAACGCGGCTGAGCTGTTCGCGATGCCCGA
>DATHLO010000230.1:0-6739 GCA_035488075.1 Steroidobacteraceae bacterium
ACGAACAGCACCGTACCGCCGCGCAGTCTGAAGGAAACGCCGAGACCGGCATTCCAGCCGAACTTGGTCACATCGTGCTGGGCGACCACGGCGCTGCCGCTGCCGAAATAACAGTAGCCCCACCACGGATTGCACACATAGCCGTAGCCGAACTCGGTGAGCGAGATTTGGGTGTAGTAGGCGCCGGCGCCTCCGACCACGTAGCCGTTGATGCCCGGCACGATGGGGAACTGATATTCCGCGTTCGCCGTGCCCCAGTAAAGATCCGCATAGCCGCCGGTGATCTGCAGCCCGGTTTGCTGCTGGCCCTGGTTGATCAGCGCATTGGTCGCATTATTGTTGGCGTAATTTACTTCCAGCCGCAGAGCGAGCGGACTTCCCGGCTGGCGGAAGGCCACGCCGAAGCCGACGTCCCAGCCGCCCTGGAGAATATCGTTGGCGCTGCCGGCGGGCTGGTTGAAGCCGCCCATGACATAGAAGCGCACCGGGCGCGAGTCCGGGAGGCTGTAGTAGCCCTGGGCGAACACGGCCGGGGCGAAGCACGCGAGCGCGATGAGCGCCAGTAAGCGGATGCGGGAGGACATGCGTAGCTCACTCCTTAAGTTCGGATGCAGCGATTTCAGGCGTGCCCCATGCACGGGCACGCGCGCCTGCCGGCCGCGATACACCCGTTCAACGGGCGAAACAGCTGCCGGTTGACGGGCGCTGCGGCCGATCGTTCCGTGGCAATTATGATTAAAGGCCGCGCCTGCGCGCCATGCATTGCTTCAAATTAACGCGGATCCTTTGGTATAGACGAAAGGAATAACAGAGAGACAAAATTCGATTATTCTTTAAGCGTGCTACCTCCCTAGAATCCGCGCACAGCAGCGCCCGCCCAGCCCAAGGCGGCGCGAGGGATTAAGTCACCTCCCAAGGACCGATGCGCACACTCACCGCGGCCGATTCCTACCCCCTCACTGCGCGGCAGCTGCCCTGCTTCATCGGCGGCGAATTCATCAGCGACGGCCGCCCCTTCGATAACGTGAGCCCGGTGACCGGGCGCGTGCTCTGCAGCGTCACGGAAGCCGATGCGGCGCTCGTTGATCGCGCCGTGCTGGCGGCGCGCGCCGCGCTGCGCGGGCCCTGGGGGCGTATGTCCGTCGCGGAGCGCGCGGCGCTGCTGCGCAAGGTGGCCGAGCGCATCGAGCAGCGCTTCGAGGAGTTTCTGAGCGCCGAGATCGCCGATACCGGCAAGACGCTTAAACAGGCACGCACGCTCGACATCCCGCGCGGGGCGGCCAACTTTCGCGCCTATGCGGACCTTGCCTTAGGCCGCGGCGCGGAGTGCTTCGAGACGGCCACGCCCGATGGGCGCGGCGCACTCAACTACTCGGTGCACAAGCCGGTCGGCGTCGTCGCGGTGATCGTGCCCTGGAATCTGCCCTTTCTGCTCATGACCTGGAAAGTGGCCCCGGCGCTCGCCTGCGGCAACGCGGTGATCGTCAAGCCCTCTGAGGAGACGCCCTCCACGGCGGTCCTGCTGGCGCAGGTGATGCAGGAGGTCGGGATGCCCGCCGGGGTGTTCAACGTGGTGCACGGCTTCGGAGAGAAGTCCACCGGCGAGGCGCTCGTCAGCCACCCGGAGGTGAACGCCGTCGCCTTCACCGGGGAGACCGCCACCGGGGCGGCGATCATGAAGTGCGCAGCCCCCTCGGTGAAGGCGCTGTCCTTCGAGCTCGGCGGCAAGAATGCCGCGCTGGTGTTTGCGGATGCGGACTTCGAGGCGGCGCTGGCGGGCACGATGCGCTCGGTGTTCTCCAACTGCGGTCAGGTGTGCCTGTCCTCGGAGCGCGTGTACATCGAGCGGCCCATTTTCGAGCGCTTCGTCACGGCACTCGTGCAGCGCGCCCGCGCCTTGAAGATCGGCGGCCCGTACGAGGAGCCTGATATGGGGCCTCTTATCTCGCGTGCGCATCGCGAGAAGGTCCTGGCGTACTACAAGCTCGCGCGCGAGGAGCGCGGCGAGACCCTCTGCGGCGGTGGCATCCCCAGCTTCGGCGATGAGCGCGACGGCGGGGCGTTCATCGAGCCGACCGTGCTCGCCGGCCTTGCCGAGAATGCGCGCTGCGTCAAGGAGGAGATCTTCGGGCCGGTCTGTCACGTCGCGCCCTTTGATGCCGAGGATGAGGCCGTGCGGCTTGCGAACGACACGCGCTACGGACTGTGCGCGGCGCTGTGGACGCAGAACCTCTCGCGCGCGCACCGCGTGGCGCGGCAGATGGAAGTGGGCACCGCCTGGGTCAATGACTGGTACCTGCGCGACCTGCGCGTGCCGTTTGGTGGCGTGAAGCTCTCCGGCATCGGCAGCGAGGGCGGCGAGCACTCGCTCGCCTTCTTCTCCGAGAGCATGAACGTATGCGTGAAGCTCTGAGGCGCAGCGTGAGCGACATTCCCGTGCAAGCACTCGAGCGCATCGCGCTATTGTTGGATGAGGCAGCACGCGCGCGCCGGCCGGTGCCGCAACTTGCGCAGCAGGGCGATGAGCTCACGCTCGCGCAAGCCTACCGCGTACAGGCGCAGCTGCTGCAGCTGCGCGCGAGCCGCGGCGAGCGTCTGGTGGGGCTCAAGATGGGCTTCACCAGCGAGGCGAAACGCGCGCAGATGAAGATCGACGATCTCATCTGGGGGCGGCTCACGGATGCCATGCGCATCGGCTCCGGCGCCAGCCTGGCGCTCTCGCACTACATCCACCCGCGCATCGAGCCGGAGCTCGCGTTCCTCCTGGAGACGCCGCTGCGCGGTGCGGTCAGTGCCGAGCAGGCGCGGGCCGCGATCGGTGCGGTGGCCCCGGCGCTGGAGGTGCTCGACAGCCGCTACCGCGACTTTCGCTTCTCACTGCCCGACGTGGTCGCCGACAATTCCTCCGCCGCCGCCTTCGTCGTGGGCGAATGGCGGCCGCTGCCTGCGGATTTAAAGAATCTGCCCATCACGCTCGCCTTTGACGGGGAGGTGCTCGAGTCGGGCAGCTCTGCGGCCATCATGGGCGATCCCGTGCGCTCGCTCATGGCCGCCGCGCGCCTGGCGGCGGAGGCGGACCTGACGCTGGAGGCGGGCTGGCTCGTGCTGGAAGGCGGCGCGACGGCCGCGCACCCGCTCGTGCCCGGCACCCGTGTCAGCGTCGCGGTCGGCTCCCTCGGTGCGGCGCACCTGGAGGTGCGCGCGTGAATACGAATACCCGTGCCGCGAGCGGTGTCGTGGCGGGCAAAGCCACCCCGCGTGGCAGCTTTCCGCACTTTCGGCGCGCCGGGGATTTCATCTTCGTCTCGGGCACCAGTTCGCGGCGCGCGGATGACTCCATCGCCGGGGCGCAGCCGGGCGCGCAGGGCGCGTACGTGCTCGACATCCGCACCCAGACGCGCGCCGTGCTCGAGAACGTGCGCGACATCCTCCTCAGCGCCGGGGCGGCGCTGGCGGATGTGGTTGAAGTGAGCACCTACCTTGTGAGCATGGCCGACTTTGCCGGCTACAACGAGGTGTATAGCGAGTTTTTCGGCTACGAGGGACCAGCGCGCACCACGGTCGCCGTGGCGCAGCTGCCGCACCCGCAGCTGCTGATCGAGATCAAGGTCGTGGCCTACCGTCCGCAAGCGCGCGACTGAGGCGACCCGGGAGACACATGTGAGCGTCGTTGATATTCATACCCACTTTCTGCCGCGCACCTGGCCGGACCTCGCGGCGCGCTTTGGCACACCTGACTGGCCGTGGATGCGACACATGGGCGCCGGCAAGGCAATGCTCATGGTCGGGGCGCAGGATTTCCGTCCGGTGAGCGCGGCGTGCTGGGACGCGGACGTACGTCTGGAAGCGATGGACCGCGACGACGTCGACGTGCAAATCATGTGCGCCACGCCGGTGCTGTTCTGCTATCAGCGCCCGGCGGCACAGGCACTCGAGGTGGCGCGCATCTTCAACGACGCGGCGCGCGAGATCTGCGCCCGCGATCCGCGGCGCCTTAAGTCGCTGTGCCAGGTGCCACTGCAGGACACGGAGCGCGCCTGCCGCGAACTGAGCCGCGCCATGGCCGACGGCCACGTGGGCGTGCACATCGGGAACCACGTCGGTGCGCGCGACATCAACGACGAGCAGATCATCACCTTTCTGCAGCACTGCGCCGCTGAGGGCGCGGCGGTGTTCGTGCACCCCTGGGACATGATGGCGCCCGAGCGCATGGGCAAGTACCAGCTGCCGTGGCTGGTGGCGATGCCCGCCGAGACGCAGCTGTCGATTCTGTGGCTGATCCTCTCGGGCGCGTTCGAGCGCCTGCCGCGCTCGCTCAAGCTGTGCTTTGCGCACGGCGGCGGCAGCTTTCCTTACCTGCTGGGGCGCGTCGATAACGCCTGGCGCAATCGCGATATCGTGCGCGAGGACTGCCCGCGGCTGCCATCCTCGTACGTCGATCGCTTCTACGTCGACGCGGCGGTGTTCAGCGGCGATGCGCTCACATTTCTGGTCAAGACGATGGGGGAGGAGCGCGTGATGCTCGGTTCGGACTTTCCTTTCCCGCTGGGCGAGCAGCAGGTGGGCAGTCTTATCCGCTCGCACACGGGCCTGCCGGCGGCAACGCGTGAGCGGCTGCTGCACACAAATGCGCGGCACTTCTTCGGCCTCGACGAAGTGCGCGCGGGGTCGCACATCAGGCGCCGCAGCGCCTGAGGCGCGCGCAGCCGCACCCTGCGGGCGAGGTTGCGCTCGTGCCAGAATGCCGTGCATGAGCTCGGCACGTCTGGAGCGCTGGATCACGCGCAAGTTTCGCCTGCGGCACGTCGAGCTGATCGCGGAAGTCTACGACTGCCGCAGCGTGCTCAAGGCCGCCAAGCGCCTTAACCTGAGTCAGCCGACCGTCACCAAGGCGCTCCAGGACATCGAAACGACGCTCAACCTGCCGCTGTTTGAACGCAGCAATCGCGGCTTAACGCCCACCCCTTACGGGGAGATCTTTGCGCGGCACGCGAAGATCGTACTGGCGCAGTTGCGCCATGCGGCCGAAGAACTCGAGGGCCTGCGCGCCGGCTACAGCGGCAAGGTGTCCGTCGGGACGCTCCTGGCCGCCTCCGCGAGCATCCTGCCCGACGCCATCGCACGGCTGAAGAAGGAGCGGCCGGGCGTCGCGATCAGCGTGGCGGTGGGCACGTACGACATCCTCATGCCCTCACTCTTGGCCGGGGATCTGGACATGGTGCTCGGGCGGCTGCCGGAGGAGGGGCGCAGGAGCGAGCTTGTGTACGAGGAGTTCTACGCCGAGCCGGTGTGCCTGGTGACGCGGCGAGGGCACCCGCTCACGCGCAAGCGACGCCTCGGTCTGCGCGACTTGGTGCACGAGCCGTGGCTCATGCCGCTGCCGGAGACCACGCTGCGTCGGCAGATCGAGCGCGCCTTCGTCGAGGCCGGGGCGGCGGTGCCGAAAAACGTCATCGAGTCCGTGTCGATCCTGACGAACCGCGTGCTCCTGAGGAAGTCCGACTGCATCGGCGTCATGCCGTATCACGTGGCCCTCGATGACGTGGAGCACGGGCTGCTTGCCATCCTGCCGGTGAAACTCAAATCCATCGAAGGCCCCGTGGGTGCGATCCTGCGCGCGCCGGGGGAGCTGCCGCCGGCCGCCCGCGCCTTTCTCGAGTGCCTGCGGGTGGCAGCGCAGGACGTGCCGCGCGCCAAGCTGTAAGGCTCGCGCACCTTCAGGCGGCGCGCACCCGGCACACTGCCGCGCGAGCTTATCGGGACGGCGACTCCGGGGCCGGCTGGCGCTTGCGGAACAGGCGCCGCAGCACTCGGATGGCGAACCAGCAGAACACGGCCACGAGGGCGACCGCGAGTACCGGGGCGGCGAGTGCGAGCAGCGACACGCCGAGCGCGCCGCCGAGTTCGCCGGTGGCGATGATGTGATTACCGAGGCCCCCCGTGAGGCCGGTCGACTTCAGGCGCAGCAATGAGGTGATGCCCTGAGTGAGACCCGCCGCGCCGCCCCCGGCGATCACCGCGGTGGTCCACTTCACGAGCGGCGGCAGATCCACCATGACCGCGGCCGCAACGACCGTGCCGGCAATGAGCGCGGCCGGGGTGGCGAGGGCATCGAGCAGGTTGTCGACGCCCGGAATGTAGTAGGCGATGACCTCGAGCAGCGCGGCGAGGGCGAGCGTCAGCAGCGCAGGCGCGCTGCCGAGCCACGCAAAGCCGCTGCTGAGTGTCAGGTGTCCGGTGTAGGCGGCGATGCTCATCACCAGCATCGGCAGGAACACCCGGAAACCGACCGCCGCCGCAAGTCCGACGCCGAGCGCTATCGACAGCGCCACCTCGGTTCCGGCCATGTGCGGTACGGGGAGCACGCGCCCTACGATAGTGGTGGCGGTCGGAGCTGTCGAGCAGGCCGCACGCGCGCTCGGGCACATCTATACTGCGCGGCGCCATGATCGCCTTTGTACGTGAACTCAGTCCCCTCGTGGAGCGTTGCGAGCTGTCCTACATCGGGCGCGCGAGCATCGACGCGCAGCGCGCGCGCCATCAGCACCAGGGGTATGTGGCCGAGCTCGCCGCGCGCGGCTGTGAGCTTCGCTGGCTGCCGCCGCTGCCGCAGCACGCCGACGGCGTGTTTGTCGAGGACACCGCGGTCGTGCTGCCCGAGCTCACGGTCATCACGCGCCCGGGAGCCGTTTCGCGCCGCGCCGAAGTGGACTCGGTGGCCGCGACCCTGGCGCCGCAC
>DATHLO010000231.1:0-12854 GCA_035488075.1 Steroidobacteraceae bacterium
AATCGCGTGTTCGGCAATCAGGCGAGCGTCCTGGTCGGAGACTTCGTCTACTCGCGCGCCTTCCAGATGATGGCCGCGCTCGCGCGGCAGCCCGTCATGGAGGTCATGGCCGAGGCCACCAACGTCATCGCCGAGGGCGAAGTGCTGCAGCTGATGAATGCGCGCGACCCGGATACCACCGAGGCGCGCTACCTCGAAGTGATTCACCGCAAGACCGCGAAGCTCTTCGAGGCGGGCGCGGAGGTCGCCGCAATCCTGGCCGCAGTAGCGCCGGAGCTGCGCCAGTCGCTCGCCACCTACGGGCGCCACCTCGGCACCGCCTACCAGCTGGTCGATGATGTGCTTGACTACCACTCCAACCCCAAGGAGCGTGGTAAGAATCTCGGGGATGACCTGGCCGAGGGCAAACCCACGCTGCCGCTCATCTATGCGCTCAAGAATGGCACCGAGGGGCAGCAGGCGGCGATCCGCGAAGCCATCCGCCGCGGCGGACTCGCGCAGCTGGAACCGGTGATCGCCGCCATCGAGGCCACCGGCGGGCTCGAGTACACCGTAGAGCTTGCGCGCCAGCAGTCCGAGCAGGCGCTGGCAGCCCTCGCCGTGCTGCCTGACTCCTCTTACAAGGATGGACTGGCTGCGCTCGCCCGCTTCGCGGTCGAACACACCGCCTGAAGAGTTAAAGCGCAACGGCGCAGCCGCGCCCTTTGCGCATGTCGTCCTCCGGTTGGCGCTGCACGGATTGCCCGGCACCGGACACAGCCCCTAGACTGCGGCGGCCCTTCAACCGGAACGGACGCATCCATGGTCAACGCTAACAATACCCGTGCTCGCCAGCTGCAACTTGCGCTCGTCGCCGCCGCGCTGGCCAGCGCACTCCTCCTCGCCGTTGCTGTGCCGGCGCGCGCTGCGGATGCCGGCACGGAAACCATCGCCCTCAAGGCGGCGCACCTGTTTGATTCGACCGGCAGCGCGCTCAAGAACGGCGCCGTCATCCTCGTGCAGGGCGATCACATCGTCTCGGTCGGGACCTCCGTGCCCACCGGTGCACGCGTGATCGACCTCGGAGACGCGACGCTGCTGCCGGGGTTTATCGACGCGCACACGCACCTGACGATGGAGCTCGAAAAGGACTACTACCACTACGTCTACAACCGCGTGATGCGCTTCCCGGCAGAGCAGGCGCTCTACGGCGCCCTGTACGCACGGCGCACGCTCGAAGCAGGCTTCACCACCGTGCGCAATGTCGGCGCCTACGACTTCGTCGACATCGGCCTGCGCAATGCCATCAATGCCGGCGTGACCGAGGGTCCGCGCATGCTCACGGCTGCCCACGGCATCGGCTCACCCGGCGGTCATTTCGATGACTACCCCTTCCCGCCGGAGCGCGTAAAGCCCGACGGCCCGATCGAGGGCATCTGCAGCGGGCCGGAACAGTGCCGCGAGGCGGTGCGCTACCAGATGAAGTGGGGCGCGGACCTCATCAAGATCGCCGCAAGCGGGGGCGTGCTCTCGGAGTCCGACCCGGTGGATGTGCCGCAGCTCACTCCCGAAGAACTCGCCGCGATCATCTCCGAGGCACACAAGTGGAATCGCAAGGTGGCCGCCCACTGCCACGGGGATGCGGCGGCACGTCTGGCGATCGCCGCCGGGGTCGATTCGATCGAGCACGGCAGTTTTCTCACCGAGGACACGCTTAAGATCATGAAGGCCAAGGGCGTGTGGCTCGTGCCGACGCGCATGGCGGTGTACTGGGTGAGCAAGGAGGCGGATCACTACCCGCCCAAGATCGCCGCCAAGGCGCGCGCCGCCGCCGCCGCCCACGACAAGATGTTCCGCACCGCGCTGCGGCTGGGCGTGCCGATTGCCTTCGGCACCGATGCCGGTGTTTATCCGCACGGCATGAATGCCATGGAATTCGGGCTGATGACCGCTCTGGGCATGAAACCGGCGGCAGCGCTGCTGGCCGGGACACGCGATGCCGCAAAGCTCCTGGGGGTAGAAGGTGAAGTCGGTACGCTCGAGGCGGGCAAGGTCGCCGACATCGTCGCGGTGCCCGGGAACGTCCTCAGCGATATCCACGCCACCGAGCATCCGGTGTTCGTGATGCATCTGGGGCACATCGTGCTGCAGAAGGCCGGTACTTGAGCGTTATTTGATGCCGGGGGTGCGGTTAAGTACACTGCGCGACCCCGCTGCCGGCTCTGCCCGGGTGCGGGCAGCGTCAAACTCGGGGTGTAGCTCAGCCTGGTAGAGCACTACGTTCGGGACGTAGGTGTCGCAGGTTCAAATCCTGTCACCCCGACCAGTACAAACAACGGCTTGTGCTCAATTGGCCTTCTTACGGCGAATTCGCTGCCCACGCCAGCTTTCCAAGCCGTCGCTCGACTGCGGGTGGTGTGGTCGTGCGGCCCGGTTTGCTGCAGGCTCAGTGACAGGTGGCGCCGTGCGCCCCTGAGAGGCAGCCCGCCGTGTCATGCTGAAGGTGCTCGGTAGTTTCCCGTCCTTGTTGCTCCATTAACTCTGCTTCCGCGACCGTCACGCAGTGCAGCGCCGTCGCGAGGCGTGAGCCGAGTGGGGTCTCGCGCCTGCAGTACACCTCCTCGCCATTCCTCATGCTGAGCTTGTAACCCTGGAGCCGAAGCAGCTGCGTAGACATCTGCCGCTCGCCGGAGGTACTCGGAGTGGGGCTCGCCGGAGCGACGGCAGGTGTCGTCGCCGCGGCAGCAGCGGCCGTCGCAGGCGTGTGCGCAGCGTCGTTCTGGCCTGTGTTGTCATCAGCAGCGCCGTCCGGCGCCGGTGTGCTCGGGGACTCCGGAACAACCGCAGTGGCCGGCGGGTCGGCCAAAGCAAACGACAGTCCGCAAACGGTGAGTATTGCGAGCATGGCAGCCGCAGGTCTCATGATTGCGCCCTCAATCGCTTGGGGGTGTCGCACCGGACACAGTACATTTGGTGGGTGGCGTGCCCCATACGAGCTTCACCGCCGGTTCACTTCAGACAATGTTGCAACAATGACTCGCGCCGAGCAACTGCAGCGGCTTCGACCCGCGGCCGCCCTCCAGGAGTGGTGCCGGAGCACTGATGCGAGTGTTGAAGGGCTCTGGCGTGTCCGCGGAGCGGCCGCACTGGCTGGGCCTGGCGTTGTAGAAAGGTCGCTCCACCCCGCCGCGTTCGATGAGCGCGGAGGCGCGTACTAACCCGACGTGGCCATCATCGTAGCGCAGACGTACACATAGGTCGGCTGGCCGGTCTGTGTCGGCGGCATCATTGCCTGATACCTCGTTACGAGCTCTTCCATGAACGCCCGCTTGTCTTCCTCGCTGGTGAGGCGCTCCAAATGTGGCGTCAAAGCGCCCAGAAAATTCGTAAAGCCGACAACGCTGCCAAAACTTCCTGACGTTTCGCCGATCCGGTACGAATTGATCGTGAATCCGGCCTGCCGGGCGTAGGCCTCGTACTCCCGGTCGTCCGCACAGTCCGATGGATCGATGTAGTCCACAAAGTACCGACTCCAGCGCGTCTCGCGGGTCATTTGCTTGCGGAGGCTGGCGATCTGCGGGTTTCTGAACGCCATCACGAAGATCGCGGCTCCGCCCGGCTTCAGACTACGACGGATGCCGCGAAAGGCAGCGGCTTTGTCCGGTGCCCACTGCAGACAGAATGTGCTGACCGCGACGTCGAACTCGTTCACGTAGTCCAGTTCGCACACGTCTTTCAGCGCGAAGGATAGGTTTGCCTGCGAGGCATGATGGGCTTGCGCGAACTGGATCATGCTCGCGGAGCTGTCAATGCCGACGACACGGCCCTTTGGTACTCGCAGGGACAGCTGATGACTTACCCTGCCGTCGCCACATCCCGCATCGAGCACAGCTTCGTTGCCATCGAAACTGTGGCTCGCAAGTGCCGCCATCGTGATTCCAAACTGAATATCGGAGTTGGTGCTGTACTCGCGCGGGTCCCAGTGTGTCGACGAGTTGCTCATACGCGCCCCTAGCCCCAAGCCTGTCACCGACTCGCCATCGCAGAGGCGGCTGATTGCCGTCAGATTGCGCCGCTCGCCTCCTGGTACCGTGCGCGCGCTTCCTTTGAAACCTGTTGCGCGAGATTCGTAGCGACCTCCGCAAGCTCTCTCAGGCGCTCGGCGGAGATGTGGCCATGCGCCAGCATAATCGGCGCTAGGCCCGCTGCGGCCGTTGCGACCAGGTTCGTGAACTGCTCTTGTGTCATAGCTGCACTCCTAGAAAGGTTCGGTCGAATCGCATCAAGCAAGCCTACAGGAGGTTGCTGGCCCAAGTGTCGGCACGCCGCCACTTCAGCATTGCGTCCGACTGATGCGGTTTGCCGGTGCGGCGGGCCTTGCCGTCGGCCTGCGCACGTTTAACGGCGGTGCCGCTGGCATATCCGCGCCTTGCGTCACCGAAGATGTGCTCGCGCAGGGCGCTGACGAAAGCCTGGCGGTGGCGGGCCCCAACATGCACGACTTCGCGCGCCGCCGACCGCCGATGCGGTGCAGACGCGCTTCAGCTACCTCGGTCCTTCTTCGGCGGGTGCGGAAATTAACGGCAAGGCTTTGCGCGCCTCGCCGTCACGATCGCGGTGGAGCCCGGGCGCGCACTCACTCCGACGCAGGTGCCGCCCTGACCGCCCGGGACCGGACGCATATAACCCGCGCGATGCGCCACCGTTTCGCCGGGCGGTGTTTCGGCTCCTCAGAGAAAGAAAACGTGAGCCGCGCTGGGCTCGCCGCCCAGCCGAATCATTTCTCGGCCGCGGGGGTGACCTGATCCGCGACCGTGTTCAGCGCTGAGGCCGCACTATCGCCCACCCCGTGCGCTGCGTACTGCACCCCCACCGCGACGGAACGCACGCCCCGGGCCAGAACCCGCCGACTGGCAGCCCCTGCACGGTGTGCGCCCTCTTTGGCCAGCGCTTTGGCCGCGCGCCCGGCGCTGCGCACGACGCGCTTGGCGGCGCCCTTGATGGTCCGGGCGGGCTTGCGTGTGCGCTTCACGCTGCGGGTCGCCTTCGCCGCCATTGCCGGACTTCGCTTCTTTGCGCGTGCCTTAGGGGCGGGTCTTTTGGTTCGCTGCTTACGTTTCATCCTGGCCATAAAATTCCTCCGCCTGAAGAATCGGGTGGCGTTCAATTCGACGCACCCGTGTAATTCGCGCGCCTTGCCGTGAGGCTCGCCAGCCCCGAGTGTGCGCCCATGCGCGCAAACCCGCAGGCCGCCTAAGCCCCAGTCTCCGTGTGGGAAAAGGCCGTCAAACGGGTTGGGCGGCGATAACCGCGCAAGCGCCGCAAGGCTGTGCGGGCGGCTCGTAGGGTTTTTCGTGCGTGCTGCAGTCGCCTGCCACGATCCGGATACCCCGGCAGTCGGGTTGGAGATGGCCCCCATGCAGCACATACTTCAGCCGCTGGCCCTCGTCGGGCTACTTGGACTTGGCATGCAAGCTCCTGCAGCACCCTCGCAGAGCGCCGAGGAAGCGGCGGTAAAGGCGGCCGTGCAGGGCTTTGTGGATGCCTGGAACCGACACGACATGGAAGCCTTTGCCGCCCTGTTCACAGAGGATGCAGACTCCGTGAACGTTCGCGGTACGCGCTGGATCGGACGCAGCGCGATCCGCGAGGGACACGCCGCAGCGCACGCGACGATATTTAAGAACAGTCAGCTGCGGATACTGGAATTATCCGTACGGTTTCTGAAGCCGGACGTTGCCGTAGCGCGGTGGGCCTGCGAGCTCAACGGCCAGACCACACCGGCGGGTGAGAGTGTGCCGGCTCGCAAGGCCATTCCCACCTTCGTGATGACGAAGACGCAGGAGCGATGGCTCATCGTTGTGGCGCAGAACACCGACATCGTGCCCGCGGCCGGTCCGCCGCAATAATCCGCGCCCCGCCGGCAAAGCCGCGCCCGGCGCTACGGCTGAGCGGCGACGAACTCCTCCAGCACCGCCTTGCGCATCAGGTCCGGGGGCAGCAGGCCCTGACTCAGAATGAAGTCGTGGAACTTCTTCTGGTCGAACTTGCGCCCAAGCTTGGCCTCGGTCTCCTTGCGCAGCGCCAACAGGCGCGTGTACCCGTAGAAGTAGCTGTTGGCCTGCCCGGGGGAGCGGTAGGTGAAGCGCTCAACCTCCTCCTTGGCAAAGGCGTGGCTGAGCACCACGTCCTTCTCGAGCACCTCGTAGGCGCGCGCCGGTGTCACCGCGCCGCTCTGCAACTCCGGATCCAGGAAGGCGCGTGCCGCCCGCAGCAGACGCAGCTGCAGGGTGAGCAGCTGCCCCTCCTTCGGCTCGTAGGGCTGCATGATGTATTCCGAGTAAAGACCCCAGCCTTCCGCGTTGGTGGAGTTGAAGGCGTACAGCGCGCGCGCAAGGCTCACGCCTTCCTCCACCATGGAGTCGAACTGCAGTTCATGGCCCGGACGCGCCTCGTGCGCGGTGAGGGTCCACGCGACCGCATCGAAGGTGAAGTCGTCGTACTTATCCGCTTCGCCCCCGCTGGCCGAGGGGATGTTCAACGGCAGCACAAACTCCCCGCGCTGGCCGGTGTTGTGCAGCAGGGGCGGCGGCGTCATGTGCGGTGCGGGCTGTTGCGCGGTCTCCGCCGCCGTTGCCAGGCGAATGACCGCCGGCCGCGACGGCAGCGTGACCAGGTTCTGGGCGACGATAATCTGCTCGATCTGGTGCAGGCGATCGTTGAAGAACGGCAGTATCGCCTCGCCGGTGATCTGTTTTTTCTTCAGCTGCGCGATCACCGCGCGGTAATCGCCCGAGGGGTAGCCGTTGGCCTTGGCGATTTGCGCCGCGAGCGGCGCCATCTCGGCCTGGTACTGGGTGAAGGCCTTGTGCGCCAGGGCGGCAATCTGCGCCGGTGGGATGTCGATGCCGTATTCCTCGAAGGCGAGTGCGTACTTCTGCGGCGGCAACCGAAAATCCGTGCGCGCCTTGGGCAGAATCGTCTGGCGCACCCAGGCGTCGTAGTCGGCAAGCTCGCTCTTGAGTCTGGCGTACGCCGGCTCCCAGCCGCTCAACTGATACTTGGTAAACAGCGTGCCGATGCCCTCGACGTAATTGGAGTTGCGCCCGAGTTCTGTCTCCAACTGATCCTTGTAGGGGTAGGTGACGCCGGGCTTAGCCATCTGCTCGAGCGCGCGCTCCTTGAGTACGTCGGTGAACGGGCGGTAGCCGGGCTCGACGCCGGCGTACTTGCGCAGCCGCACCACCGCGGCCGGTCGCCGCTCGGCGGCCACCTGCTCATCCAGTAGACCCCGCACCCCCTGGAACACGCGCTCACTCGCGTTGAGGAACGGCACTTCGTGCTCGAGGGCGAAGTCTTGCTGGCGGAACTGCAGGTCAAATGCCTTGCGCAGGATCTCGAGGTCCTCCTGCACGCGCTTGTCGGTCTCCTTGGCGCCGTCGGCATTGACGCGGGCGAGCGCTACCTCAAGTTCATGCCGTTCGATGAGCTCATCGGCGAGTGTCGCCTTCGAGATGTCCTCGTCAAACTTCGCCAGACCCTGCCGCGAGCCACGTTCCGGGGCGTGCTCGAGCTGCACCGCGAGCAGCCGGTCGGTGTAGGAATTGCTCTGCGCAATCCAGGCCTTTGCGGCCGGATCTTCGGCCGGCGGCGGCTGTGCGGCCGAGGCCGCAAGAGACAACAGTGCGCTCACAAGCATCGCGGCGGTTAACCGGCGCATAAGTACTCCTGCCAATTCGGAGCGCCGATATTAACCCAGCAGGCGTCGGCCATCGCGCCCGCGGTACGCGGCCGGATGAGCCCGCGTACCACGCGCGCGAATTTCTCGCGAGCACGGTGCCTGCGCCCGCCTCGCAGGACCCCTCCCTCAGGCGAGCACTCGGTCCGTCAGAGCAAGGCCCGCGGGATGCTTCACCAGGGCGGCGTTCGTGATGCCGAGCATCTTGGGCAGCTGCTGCGCGGGCACCGTCAGGGGTCCGGGGCCGGCGCCTTCACCGGCCACCGGCTGCGGATAGGCCGTCGAGCGCGCCGTGTGGTAGGTGATATTGCCCTCGACCTTCGTCACGATCTGATGGATGTGGCCGTTGAGAATGGTGACCGAGCCGAAGCGCCGCAGCTGCGCCACGAGGGGCTCGGCATCGCCGGTGCCCCAGCCCCAGGGCTCGTAGATCGTCCACAGCGGCATGTGCGCAAACACCACGATCGGCGTGCTCGCGCTGCGCGCCTTGAGGTCCGCGATCGCCCAGGCAAGCTGCTCGTCACCGAGTGTGCCGAGGCCACCGGGCTTGAACTGCAGCACGTTGATGAGCGCCAGGAAGTGCACGCCGCCGTGATCGAAGCTGTAGTAGCCGCGGTTGCCGGAGGGCTTGCCGAAGCGGCTGAAGTATTCGCTTACCGCGGCATCGGCGGTGTCGTGCTCGCCCGGCACCGTGTGCAGGTCGCCGGTGCGCAGGCTGCTGAGCAGCTGCTGGGCGAGGTCGAATTCCGCCGGCTTCGACAGATGCGTGATGTCCCCGGTATGCAGGGTGAGCAGCGGCTTCTCGGGCATGGCGTTGGCAAGCTCGATGGTCTGCTTGAGGGTACCGGTGACGTCGGGGTTGGCCTCCTTGCTGAAGCCGATATGCGTGTCGCTGATCTGCAGGAACAGCGGCCGACCGGCCGGGACGAGGTTGCCGGTGCCCGCCAGCGCCAGGTCGAACGGCGTCAGCACGCCCCCGGAAAGCGTAAAAAGCGTCCCCGCGCCGCCATAGGCCAGGCACTTCAGAGCGCTGCGGCGCGAGATCTGCGATCGGTTCCAGCCCATGTCGGTCTCCTGCGGATTTGTTCCGGGTTCAGGGCAGAAGACTCCCCGGCGCGCGCCTTTATTCCCGGCTGCAAGCGGCCGCGCGGGGCGCGTGCGCGGGAATAGAATGGCTGCGGGCCGAGTCTCCCCTGGTAAGGATGGACTGAAAGGGCGCTGGCGGTGCTGGTCGGTCACGTCGATGGACCCTAGACGCATGCGCTTTGAAGCGCAGGTCATGCCACACCTGGACGCCGCGTATCGCTTTGCACGCTGGCTTGCGCGCTCGTCCGCCGATGCGGATGACATCGTGCAGGAGGCCGTGCTGCGGGCTTACCGCGGGTTTGACGGGCTGCGCGCATCGGATATCAAGGGGTGGCTGCTCACCATCGTGCGCAACTGCCACGCCACCGCATACCGGCAAGCGCAGCGCCGCGCCACGGAAGCGCTGCCCGAGGAAGGCGATGCACGACACGGCTACGCGATGGTTTCGAGTGAGCCCGATCCGGAGAGCGCCACCATTCTGAAGGACGACGAGCGCACCTTCGAGCTGCTGATGGCCCGCCTGTCCGAGGAGCATCGCGAGGTCCTCTCGCTGCGGGAACTGGAAGAGATGAGCTATCGGGAGATTGCGACGGTGACCCGCCTGCCGATCGGCACGGTTATGTCGCGCCTGGCGCGCGCGCGCGCGGCGCTCAAGGAACTGTGGCTGACGGAGGCGCAAGGAGAACCCAGTGGCGTGCCCTGAATCACTGCGCGTGCAGGCCTACTTCGACGGTGAGCTGGATGCACTGACGGCCGTCGAGATCGAGCGCCATCTTGAGGGCTGCGGCGCATGCGCAGCACTGTTGGCGGACCTGCAGCGCCTGCGCGTCGCGATCCGACGCGACCTTACCCCGGCGCTGCCCCCACAGCTGCGCGACCGCATCGCGCGCGCGCTCGATGAAGAAGCCGGGCCCGCGCTGGCGCCCGTACGGCGCGCGAAACCCTCCTTCTGGGGAGCCCGCGCGTACTGGCTCGGCGCGTTCAGTGGCCTTGCCGGCAGTGCGGTCGCTGCGGCGCTGCTGTTCGTGCTCGCATCACCGCTGCTCGGTAACGGGCTGCTCGATGAGCTCGTGAGCGCACACGTGCGCTCGCTCATGCCCGCGCACCTGATTGATGTCGAATCGAGCGATCACCACACGGTGAAGCCCTGGTTCTCCGGGCATGCGGATGTTTCTCCGGTGGTCGCCGATTTCACCTCCGCGGGTTATCCGCTGGTCGGCGGTCGCGCGGACTACCTCGAGCACCAGCGCGCAGCCGTGGTCGTCTATCAGCACGGCGCCCACGTCATCAACGTCTTCAGCTGGGAGCAGAAGCGCGGCGGCGTATCAAAGGAAACCACGCGCAACGGCTATCGCATGATCTTCTGGACCAACGGTGACCTGCAGTACTGCGCGGTCTCCGACACGGGCTGGAATGAACTGCAGAACCTGGTGCGCCTGCTGCAGGATCAGGACGCGCGCGATACGCCCCGCTGAAGTGACGCTGCGCCCCTGAGCCCTCCCGGCGCAAGGCTGCGCGCCGCCCGGCCGTGCAGCAAGCGCCGCTGTCGGCCGCAAGTCCGCGCTCTGCGGAGGCTGTTATAGTGCGCACTTCCCAGTCGGAGCGGCCATGGAATTTCACCTTGCGGGGCACGTGCGCACCCTTAAGGACTTCCTCATACACCTCGGGATCGTGACGCTCGGCATCCTGATCGCTCTCGGACTGGAGGAGCTCGCCGCGGCGCACCATCGATCCAAGGTCGCGCGCGAAGCAGTCGCCGGCTTCCGGCGCGAGCTGGCCGACAATCGCGCGCAGGTCGAGGAGGTGCTCTCGAACATGCCCGAGCTGCGCGCAAAGATCCGGGCCCAGGTGGACTCACTCAACGCCTTGGGCAGCGCCGAGAGCAAGAGCGCGGTGCCGATCGCGTACCCGGGCATCTACTTCGACCTCGTCTCGAGCGCGAGCTGGGACACCGCGATCGCCACGCAGGCGCTGATCGACATTCCGTACGCGGACGCCAAGCGCTACAGCGAGGCGTATGGGGTGTTTCATATTTTCATGGATGAGGAGCGCACCGGCCTCGCCACCTGGCAGGACCTGCGCAGCTTCGGCGAGGATGCGGCACTGCTCACCCCGGACCGCAGGCGCGCGCTCATCGAGCAGCTGCGCCGCTATGAGAGCTTTACTTACGTCATCGATGTGGTCGGGAAAGGTGCACTGCAGTCGTGCGATCGGGCGCTGCAGTGAAGGTTGCATGAAAGTTGCGATTGAAATCATCGGCTGGACGGGCGCGCTGCTCATTCTGGCGGCGTACGCCCTGCTCTCGAGCGGCAAACTGCGCGCACAATCGCTCACCTACCACCTCATGAACATCCTCGGTGCGGCGGGCTTCGTCGTAAACAGCGGCTGGAATGGCGCCTTACCTTCGGCGGCAATGAACGTGGTGTGGATCGGGATCGGCGTATACGCGGTGTATCAGCTGCGCCGGCGCACCCCGGGCACCTAGGCCCTCCCTATAGCCTTGAGGGCGCGCCGCGCCGGCCGCCGAAACGCGTGTCAACGAGCTGACTCAGGCGCAAAATTCGGCCGCGTGCAGTCCGGCTGCCGCTGTCAACAGAGGTCTCACACTTAAAAAAAGGGCCACCACCATGTTCAGAACCTACGCCGTCCCGGCATTCACTCTCACCGCGATCGGCCTCGTTTCGAGCCTCGGCCACGCGGTAGAGCCGCAAGCAGCCATGAACATTGAACTGGGGCTGTGGGAAGTGACCACCGCCGGGGCCGCCAGCGGCGCACCGGCCATTCCGGAAGCCGTGCTGCAGAGAATGACCCCGGAGCAGCAGGCCAAGATGCAGCAGGTGATGGCGCAGCGCCTGCAGGGGCAGCCGCAGAAATTCAAGGAATGCATGACGGCCGAGAAGCGATCCCAGGGCTTCGGCAACAAGGACGAAGACAGCGGCAAGTGCAAGCTGACCATCACCACCAATACGCCCACGGAGTTTCAGGCGCAGCGCCAGTGCGCCGCGAGCGCGGGGAGCCCCGCCCTGTCGGATTACAAAATGCACTTTAACATCACCGGAAAACATCACGCCTCCGGTACGATAGACGTGGCCATCACCCACGAGGACGGGAAGGTCACCACTATCCACAGCACCGTGGAAGCGCAGTGGCTCGCTTCCGACTGCGGCAGCGTCAAGAACATCGAAATGGAGAAATAAACTGCTGAGCAAGACTGCCACGCGCATGCGATCGGCAACCCTGCGACTGATTCTCGCAAGCGCTCCGCTGTGCGCGGCGACGGCGGCGACAGCACAGACGCCCGCCGCGGTTTCCGGTTCCGAGCTCGAGGGAACCTCCTGGCGGCTGGTGAAAATTGAAGGTGGCGACGGCAAGACGCGCGTGCCGGAGGATCCCTCGCGCTACCTCGTGGCGTTCGCCGCCCACGGGGAGTTGAGCGCACGCATTGACTGCAACCGCGGCAGCGGCACCTGGAGTTCCCCGCAGACCGGGCAGCTCGTGTTCGGCGAGCTCGCCACTACCCGCGCCCTCTGTGAGCCGGGCTCCCTGTACGACCTGATCATCGGACAGTGGCGTCAGGTGCGCTCCTACGTGCTGCGCGACGGACACCTCTTTCTTGCCCTGGGGGCCGAGGGCGTATACGAATACGAGCCCCTTTCGGTGCCCGTCAATCCCGCTCCCGCGGCCGCCGGCGCGCACCGGAGCGGAAGTTAATTCCCAAGATAAATCGTTGCAAAACATTTGCTTACACCCGCCAGCTGAGACTAGGCAGTAAATCCTTTAAACTGCGCAGCGACGCATGCGCTTCGAAGGCCACGCCGGGAATTTAAGAGCCGCGCCACGCGCGCTCGCAGGCATCGCACTGCGGTGAGGCATCCGCTAGGCGGCGCAGGATCAGGGAGCACGGTCCGCAACATTAATGGGACGTGCAGCGCAGGCTGCCGGGCCGCAATCACGCAGGATCACTGAAGCCGCGCGCCGCTCAGGGCGGCGCCCGGTCTAACCACGGGGGTTGTAATGCAACGGATGACATCGGGCCGCTGGGCGCTTTGCG
>DATHLO010000232.1:0-3577 GCA_035488075.1 Steroidobacteraceae bacterium
CCGTGCTGGCGGGGACGCTCTGCGGCTGTGGGGGCGGAGGCGCTGCCGGGGGCGCTCCGACGCCGGTGCCGCCGGGCCTGTCCGGGAATGCCCTCGCCGGTCAGGCGCTGTTCTTCGACACGCGCCTCTCGGCCTCCGGGGAGCAGTCCTGTGCCACGTGCCATGCGCCCGCGCGCGCCTTCAGCGCAGAGCCGGCCACGGATCGGGGGCTGCCGGTGCCTCTGGGCGGCCGTCACATGGATCTGCCCGGATTTCGCAACGCGCCCTCGCTTCTGTACGTGGCGTTCACGCCGCCGTTCTTCCTCGCGGGCGGCACACCGACCGGAGGTTTTTTTCGTGACGGGCGCGCTTCCTCACTGGCGGTGCAGGCGCAGCAACCGTTCGTGTCGCCGTTTGAGATGGGCAACAGTGACCCTGCGGAGGTGCTCGGTCGCCTTCAGGGCTCACCGAGCACGCTGCAGCCTTTCGTGGCGGCCTTCGGCGAAGAGGTGCTTACCGATCCGGCCGCCACGCTCGCGGCCATCGGCGCTGCGCTTGCCGCCTTCGAGACCGAGGACCCGCGCTTCGCGCCCTTCAGCAGCAAGTACGACTACTGGCTCCAGGGCGAGGCGCAGCTGAGCGATGCGGAGCAACGCGGCCTCGCACTGTTCAACGACCCGGGCAAGGGCAACTGCACCGCCTGCCACCCGAGCAAAGCGCAGGGCTACAGCGCGCATGCACTGTTTACCGACTTCACGTACGACAGCATCGGGGTGCCGCGCAACTGGAACATCCCCGCCAATCTGCCCACGCCGAGGAGCCCGCTCAGTGGGCAGCCGCTCGATTACCTGCCCAGCCAGCTGAACGTACCCGCGGATGCCGAGTACGGCTTCTACGACCTCGGCCTGTGCGGGCCCTTTGCACCGCCGCCGAACGATCCGAACCCGCGCCCGGTGTTCACCGCGATCACCACCCTGTGCGGACTGTTCAAAGTGCCGACACTGCGCAACGTCGCGCTCACGGCGCCGTATTTTCACAACGGCGAGTTCGCGACGCTGCACACGGTGCTGCAGTGGTACGTGACCCGCGACATCAACAACAACACCGGCAACAACCCCACGCCCGTGCCGGCGGGCCCCGGTGGCAATCCGTATTTTGCCGCCGGCAGCCCCTACCTCGCCGCCAGCGGCACCCCGGACCCGGATGAGTACAACGACCTGCCGGTCGCCTTCGACGCCAACGTCAACATCGGTGAGATCCCCTACACCCCGCCGACGTTCGCCGGCGGCCAGGCGCCGACCCTGAGTGCATCCGAGATCGACGACGTAGTCGCATTTCTGTGCACGCTCACTGACGGCTACGACCCGAGCCACCCGGCCGCCTACGACGTGCCGGCGCAGTGTGTGCCGGGCGCGCACTGAGGCGGCCGGACCCCTTTTAAAACCACGGAAGTCCTGATCATGCGCACGCTGGAACAGCTCACCGCGTGGCTCACGCCGCGCCTTCGCCCCCTCTTGCTCGCCGGCGCGCTGGGCGCCAGCAGCGTCGCCGCCGCGAGCGAGGCCGACGAGGCACGCTTCAACGCGCTGCAGCGTCAGCTCGCGCAGGTGCAGGCGGCGCTGCAGCAGCTCGCCGGTGAGAATCGCGCGCTGCGCGAGCACGAACGCGAGGTCGATCGCAAGCTCGCCGCGCTGGCCGCCGTCCCGCAGGCCGGCTCACCCAGCCCTGCGCTGGCGCAGGCGGCTGCGGCGCCATCCCCCGCCGCAGCGCCGGCAGCCGTGGCGCCGGTCCCGGGTGGGCTGCCGAACGCCTCGGCCCTGCCGACGGCCGCCGCCGCGCCCGGCAACTCGCTCGCGGGCCTCGGGGGGCTGCGGCTGTGGGGCTATGGCGAGGTCTACTACACCGATCCCACCAGCGCGCGCAATCAATCGCAGTTTGATCTGGCGCGTGCGGTATTCGGGATCGGCTACGTCTTCGATGAGCGCACCGAGTTCAACTCCGAGTACGAAGTCGAGCATGCGGTGGCCTCCTCAACCGATGTCGGGGAGTTCGAGGTGGAGCAGTTCTATGTCGACCGGCGCCTGAACGAGGCGGTGAGTGTGCGCGCGGGACTTTTCCTCATGCCCTTCGGCTTCCTCAATGAGCACCACGAGCCGATCAATTTCTACGGCATGCAGCGCAACTTCGTCGAGACGCTGATCATTCCGAGCACCTGGCGCGAAGGCGGCTTCAACCTGCACGGCGACACCGCAGCCGGCTTCGGCTGGAACGTCGGTCTCACGAGCGGCTTTGACCTGTCCAAGTGGAATTTCGCGCCCGAGTTCCCACCGTATAGCAACGCGCTCGGACTTGAGGACAGCGACATTGCTCCGCTGCAGGCAAGCCACCAGGAGCTCGCGCTTGCCAACGGACGCTACCTGTCACAGTACCTCGCGCTGAGCTACTACGGGGTTCCGGGCCTCACCCTGGGCGGTGCCATCAGCACCGGGCAGGCGGTACCGGTGCCCGCGCCACCCAACTCTGCGGCCCCGGGCACGCCGCGCGTGACGCTCTGGGAAGCGCACGCGCGCTGGGTGCCGGCGCGCTGGGACCTGTCGGCGATCTACGCTCGCGGCGCGATCAGCAATACCGCGCTTGCGAACGCGGCCAACCCCGGCTCGCCGAATCCCATTCCGTCGGCCTTCTACGGCTACTACGTACAGGGCGCCTATGAGCTGTGGCAGCGGGGCGATTACCGGCTGAACCCATTCGCGCGCTATGAGGTCTACAACATGGGGGCAAGTTATCAGGGCACGAGCGGGCCGGTGCTGCCCATCGGGGAGGTGCCGCTGTCTGCCGCGCCGGGCGATTACGGCCTGTGGCCACAGAACCACGACCGCGTCTGGACGCTCGGCGCGAACTTCTACATCGGGCCGCACCTGGTGCTCAAGGGCGACTACCAGTGGTACCAGCAGAACGTGAACTTCAAACGCTTTGATCTGGGACTGGGCCTGGCGTTCTAGGCGCTCAGCGCTCGGCGCGCAGTACGACTTCCTCGGGTTCGTTGACGAAGTAACCCTGGATGTACTGCACGCCGACCTGCCACAGCACCGCCATGGTGTTGGCGTCCTCGACGCGCTCGGCAACGGTCTGGATGCTGTGCTTGCGCGCCGCCTCAACCAGCATGCGCACGCGCTGCTGCAGCTGCGGGTCGCCGGCGAGCCCCTGCACCAGGGTGCCATCGATCTTCACAAAGTCCAACGGCATGCTCTCGAGCATGCCGCTGCTGTTGCGCCCGGACCCGAAGCCTTCGAGCGCGAAGCGGAAGCGCCGCTCCCGCAGCGCCGCGGCGAGCGCCTTCACCTCGGCGATGTGGCTCGCGGCGCTCTCCTCGGTCACCTGGAAACACAATCGCTGCGGATCGGCGCGGCTGGTGCGCCGGTGATTGTCGAGCCACTCCAGAAAAGCTCCATCGCGCACCGTCTCGCGCGACAGGCGCACGAACAGGCAGGCGGGTTTCTTCTGCGCTGCGAACGACAACGAGGCGCCCACCACCCAGCGATCAATGTTCTTCAGCAGATCGTTGCGGCCGGCGGCGGCCATGAATTCTGAGGGCAAC
>DATHLO010000233.1:0-7380 GCA_035488075.1 Steroidobacteraceae bacterium
CGATCCCTGCGTCGACGGGCACCCGGGAGGCTTCGCAGCGGTTGATCGGTTCCTCAGAAAATGGGTGCCGCTCATCGAAGACTCCGCGGCGTTTCGCGCCGCCGGGATGCTGGTGATCACCTTCGACGAATCCGGCAGTGCCGGACCCTCGGGGTCGCGCGCCTGCTGCGGCGAGCGCGGCTTACCCGGAGCGCGCTATCCGCCCGGGCTAACCGGTCCGGGCGGCGGCCGCGTCGGCGCGCTCGTGCTCTCGCCATTCGTCGCGCCCGGCACGGTCTCCGAGCAACCCTATAATCACTACGCGCTGCTGCGCACCGTCGAAGCGCTCTTCTCCCTGCCGCAACTGGGCTACGCGGCGGCCCCGGACCTCAACGCATTCGGCGCGGACGTGTTCAGCGCCGCCGCGCCGCATCCACCCGCTCAATAAGATCCGTCACGATCGGATTGCCGCCGCGCAGCAGCGGTCCGAGAAATGTCTGCGGCGGAGAGAAAGAGACCTCGCGACCGAAGCGTCCGGCGCTGCGCAGGGTGAGGGTGACGCGCGGCGGGTTGGTCATGCCCGCATAACTGATATTGATGATGTTATCCAGCCGGATGCGTTCCTCATCCGCGCCAAAGCGCACACGCAGCGCGTCGCCCTCGTCGTAGACTTCATCGGCAAGATCGAATACCAGCCGGCGCATCACCGCGTAGCCTACGATGACCATGATGACGGGCACGACCAGGAACACGGCCGCGGGAGTTCCGCGCTTGGCATGGTCCGAGGCGGTGAGCGCGATGATCACGAACACGGCAATCAGGCCAAACCACAGCAGTGGGAAGACCCGCTTCATGAAAAAGGTATTGCGCGAGGAGATGCGCGTGCCGCGCTCGGGTGTTAACACGGCTGCACCTTCACTTTTAACGATGGCGATCTCCCGCGGGGCTTGCGCCCTCGGCGCTCGGCGCCTTGCCCGGCGCATCGAGCGGGTCTCCGAGCAGGCGCCGCACGGCAACGTAGCACACCGGGATCAGCAGCACGCCGAGTACCGCGGCGCTGAGCATGCCGCCGACCACCCCGGTACCGATCGCATGCCGGGCGTTGGCGCCTGCGCCGCTCGAGATCATCATCGGAAAGACTCCGAGGATGAAGGCGAAAGTGGTCATGAGGATCGGGCGAAAGCGCAGGCGCGCAGCCTCGAGCACCGCGGCGTGCAGGCTCTTGCCGCTCTTCTGCTCCTCGACCGCGAATTCGACGATCAGGATCGCGTTCTTGGCGGTGAGGCCAATGATCGTGATCAGACCGACCTTGAAGAAAACATCGTTTGGCAGGCCGCGCAGGTGCGCCGCGATAGCCGCGCCGATAAGGCCCGCGGGCACCGCCATCAGTACCGCTGCCGGGATGCTCCAGCTCTCGTAGAGCGCCGCGAGACACAGATAGACGATAAGGATCGACAGCGCGAACAGCATCGGCGCCTGCTCCCCGGAGAGCACTTCCTGCAGTGACTGGCCGGCCCAGTCGTTGCCGAAGCCGCGCGGCAGATCGCGCGCGACGATGTTCTGCATCGCCTGCATGGCTTGTCCTGAACTTCGGCCGGGGGCGTTGTTGCCGGTGATCTCGACCGCCGGATAACCGTTGTAGCGCGTGAGTGAGGGCGCGCCCACCCGCCAGTCGGCGCGTACGAAGTTGGCGAGCGGGATCATGGCGCCATTGGCCCCCAGCGCGTAGAAGTGTCCGAGCGCGTCCGGGGTCATGCGATAAGCAGCATCAGCCTGCAGCAGCACCCGCAACACGCGCCCCTGATAGATGAAGTCATTCGCGTACACCGGCGCCAGCATCAGCTGCAGCGCGACGTAGACATCACTGGCCGAGAGGCCCATCGACTGCGCCTGCACGCGATCAACGGTGAGGTTCAGCTGCGGCGCGGGCGGCAGCAGGTTGGCGCGCACGCCGGTGAGCGTCGCATCGTGTGCGGCCTTCTCGAGCGTGGTCGTCTGGGCGGCGGTGAGCGCCTCACGCCCGAGCCCGGCGCGATCTTCCAGATAGAAGTCAAAGCCCCCGAAGACACCCAGCCCGCGAATGGTCGGCAGGTTGATGACATAGACGCGCGCGTCGTGGATCTCACGCGCGAGAGTGACGTTGGCCCAGCGGATGAACTCGGCTGCCTTCTGCTTGCGCTCATCCCAGGGCTGGAGGCGCACGAAGGCGCGCCCGGCGTTCTCGCCGTTGCCGGTGAAGCTCGAACCGACGATGACGAACACGCTCGCCGCTGCGGGGTTGCCCATGAGAATCGTGTTGATCCGCTGCATCACTTCGCGCGTGCGCGGCATGGTGGCGCCGGCGGGCAGCTGCACATCCACCAGCACGTAGCCCTGGTCCTCGTCCGGGACGAAGCTGCCCGGCAGCTTCAGCAGCAGCAGGGCGCCGACGGCCAGCATGACGGCGAAGGCCACCATCCAGCGCGGCACGTGTGCGACGGACTGGAACACCCGGTGCACGTAGGCAGAGCGTACGCGCTCGTAAGCGCGGTTGAACCAGTTGAAGAAGAAGTTACTGCGCAGGTGCGCCGGCGTGAGCAGTGAAGCGCACAACGCCGGCGTGAACGACAGCGCGAGGAAGGCGGAAAAGCCCATCGAGAGCGCGATGGTGAGAGCGAACTGGCGGTAGATGACGCCGGTGCTGCCGCTTTGCAGCGCGCTCGGGACGAACACCGCGGCGAGCACCGAGGTGATGGCGACGATCGCGCCGGTGATCTGCCGCATGGCCTTGCGCGTTGCCTCCTTGGGGCTCAGCTGTTCCTCGCGCATGATGCGCTCCACGGCCTCCACCACCACGATGGCATCGTCCACCACGATGCCGATCGCCAGCACCATGGCGAACAGCGACAGCTGGTTGATGGAGAAGCCCACCGCGTACATCCCGAGCAGTGTGCCGAGCAGCGCCGCCGGCACCACCAGGGTCGGGATCAGCGTGGCGCGCAAGTTCTGCAGGAACACCAGCATCACCAGGAAAACCAGCGCCACAGCCTCGATCAGCGTGATGGCCACCTCGCGGATCGCAACCTTGATGAAAGTCGTCGAGTCGAAGGCCCAGAACCAGCTGACTCCGGCGGGAAAACTCGGCAGCATGTCGTTCATCTTCGCGCTGACCGCCCGTCCGACCTCGAGCGCGTTAGCCTCCGGGGTCAGCTGCACGCCGAAGGCGGCGACCGGCGTCGTGCCGACGGTGGTCTCGAAACCGTACTGCGCGGCGCCCAGGCTAACGACCGCCACGTCCTTGAGGCGCACCGAGGCACCGTTCGGATCGGTGCGCAGCAGGATGTTCTCGAACTGTTCCGGGGAGCTGAAGCGTCCCTCGGCCGTCACGGTCGCGGTCATGCCCTGTCCGCTCACGGCCGGCTGCGAGCCGAGCGCGCCGGAAGCGAACTGCGCATTCTGCGACTGCACGGCGGCCAACGCGGCCGCCGCCGACAGGTTGTAGGCGCGCAGCTTGTCCGCGTTCAACCAGATCCGCATCGCGTACTCGGAGCCAAACTGCACCACGGCGCCGACACCCGGGATGCGCTGAATCTGGTCGAGGACCCGGGAGGCGACGATGTTGTTGAGCTCATCGGCGCTCGGGCCGCCGGCACTGGAGCGCAGGCCGATGCCGCCGAGGAATCCGGCGCTCACCTTGGCGATGCGGATGCCCTGTTGATTGACCTCGGCGGGCAGGCGCGGCTCGGCGAGCGTGACGCGGTTCTGCGTCTGCACGGCGGCGATGTCCGCGTTGGTACCGGTCTCGAACGTGAGCGTAATGGCGCTGGAGCCATCGGAGGCGGACTGCGAGGTGAAGTACAGCAGGTGGTCGAGCCCGGTGAGCTGCTGCTCGATGACCTGCGTCACCGTGCTCTCCACGGTGGCGGCACTCGCACCGGGGTAGGTGGCAGTTACCGCCACCTGCGGCGGGGCGATCGCAGGATACGCCTCGGCCGGCAGGCGGGTGAGCGCCAGCGCACCGCCGAGGGTAATGAGAATCGCGAGCACCCAGGCGAACACCGGGCGGTCGATGAAAAACTGCGGCATGCGCGCTTACTTTCCGGGGCTGGCCGGGGAGGCTGCGCCCGCAGCAGCCTGTGACTGCTCCTGGTACGGGACCGGCACCACTCTCGTGCCGGGACGCGCGTTCTGCGTGCCGGAGAGGATCATGCGATCACCATCGGCAAGCCCCTCGGTCACGATCCACTCCGCGCCGTGCAGCCCGTTCACGCTCACGCGCTTCATGAGCACCTTGTCGTCGGCTGCGGCGATGAGCACGTAGGCGCCCGTGGCGTCGCGCTGCAGAGCCGCCTGCGGCACGAGAAAGCCGCGCTTCAGGGTCCCGTACGTGAGGCGCACGCTCACGAACATTCCCGGCAGCAGGGTGTGCTCGGGATTCGGAACGATGCCGCGCAGCGCGACCGCTCCGGTGGCCGGATCGACGCTCAGGTCGCTAAAGTCGAGCGTACCGGTGTGCCCATAAGGCGTGCCGTCCTCGAGCAACAGCTGCACGGTCGCCTGGTTGGTGCCGGCCACCGTGACGTTGCCGCCTGACTGTGCGCGGCGCAGGCGCTGGATGTCGATCGCGGGTTGATCGAAGTTCACGTAGATGGGATCGATCTGTTCCACGGTGGTGAGCAAGGTCGCGGTGCCTTGCCCGACCAGCGCCCCTTCCGTCACGCCCTGCTGTCCGGCGCGTCCGGCGATGGGGGCCGTGACGGTCGCATACCCCAAATTGATGCGCGCGGTGCCGACTCCCGCGCGCGCCTGCTGCGTGGCCGCCGCGGTGGAACGCTCGGCGGCCTCGGCATTGTCCAGATCCGAGCGTGATACGAGTCCGCTCGGCAACAGGTCGCGCGTGCGCTGCGCGGCGATATGCGCATTAGTGGCCTGGGCCTCCGCCTGCGCGAGCGCCGCCTGCGCCGCATCGAGCGCGGCGCGCAGCGGCGCCGGGTCGATCTCGAACAGCGTCTGTGCGGCCTTGACGTCCGAGCCTTCGGTGTAGAGACGCTTGAGCAGCACGCCCGCCACCCGCGCCCGCACGTCCGCCGAACGTGTCGCCGACAGCCGTCCGACGAGATCGCGCGTCAGCGGCACCGGCTCCGCCTGGGCGACGAGCACGCCCACCTGGGGCGGCGCCGGGGCGGGGGGCGCGGCGTGCGAGCCGCAGGCGCTCAGTAGCACAGCGCAGCTGGCCAGGAGCGCGCACTGCCGCAGGGTGGCCCCACCGAATGACCACAGATATCCCCGGATCACGCGCGTCCCTTCACTCGACAAATACTTGCCAAGGCAGTATTATCATCGGCAGTAATCTTTCCGGCAGTCATTAGGATAGCAAGCTAAGCGCATGCTACGCAGAAGTCCCATCGAAGCCGAGCCCGTGACGGCGCTGCAACCCCCGGGAGGGGTATTGGGCGTCGGGTACCTCATGGGGCGCGCGCGTGCCTCCGTGCTCTCCGGGCTCGACACGGAGCTGGCGCGCTTTGGCTTAAGCGGCATGCAGTTTGCGGTGCTCAAGCATCTCGCGGAAGGTTCCGCGCGCACCGCGGCGGACCTGTGCCGCTTCCTGCAATACGACACCGGCGCGATGACCCGCATCCTCGACCGGCTCGAGCAGAAGGGCCTCGTGCGACGCGAGCGCTCGCGCGAGGACCGCCGCGCCGTGGTTCTGCGGGTCGCAGCGAGCGGCCGCACTCAACTGCCGCGCTTGGCCGCGGCCGCGACGCGCGTCCTGGAGGCGCACCTGGCCGGTTTCAGTCATACCGAGATCGAGGCACTGAAGGGCTATCTCGGACGGATGATCGATAACGGACAAAGCTCCGGGGACAATCGCCAAACTGGCACAGGCGCTAAGTCATGACTCCGCGCAATTTACTCTGCATTCCGATTCTGGGCCTCGTCCTGTCAGGCTGCGTTGATCGTGGCAACTGGAAGCCCACGCCGCAGCTGGACGCCAAGACACTGACGACTCAGCAAGCGCTGCACGACGCGAAGGTCGACGCGAGCGCGTGGCCGGCCGATCAGTGGTGGCGCAGTTACGGTGATCCGCAACTCGATGCGCTCGTGGATGAAGCGCTCGCCGGCAGTCCGACTCTGGCGGTCGCGCAGGCGCGGCTGCGCGCCGCGCAGGCGCAGACGGTTTCCGCACGGGGTGCGCTCGCACCGCGCGCCGCCCTGGATGCGCAAGTGACGCGTCAGCGCTATGCGGAGAACGATCTGTACCCGCCGCCGCTCGGGGGTTCGTGGTCCACGGAGGGGCGGGCGGCGCTCGATTTCAGCTGGGACCTGGACTTCTGGGGCCGCAACCGCGCGCTGCTGGCAGCGGCACGCTCGGGCGAGCAGGCCGCGGAGGCTGATCGGCAGGCCGCGCGGCTGGCGATCGCGGTCGCGGTGGTGCAGGCCTACATCCAGTTCGACCTCAATTACGCGCTGCTCGACGTCACCAACGATAACCTCAAGCAGCAGCAATCGATCCTTGACCTGACCCAGCAGCGCGTGACGGCCGGCCTGGAGAACACCGCGCGCGTGAAGCAGTCCGAGGGCACGGTGGCGCTCACGCGTGCCGGTCTTGCCTTTGTTGAGGCGAGCATCGAGCTCGCGCGTAACCAGCTGGCCGACCTTGTCGGCGCCGGACCGGATCGCGGCCAGACTCTAAAGCGGCCGCAGCTGAACGCACCGGCCGAGATTTCACTGCCCTCGACCTTGCCGGCGGAGCTGCTCGGGCGGCGGCCGGACGTCGCCGCGGCGCGCGCTCAGGTGGAGGCGGCGGGGCACGGCATCAAGGCGGCGGAAGCCAACTTCTATCCCAACGTTGACCTGACCGCTTTCGCCGGTTTCCAGGCGATCGGTCTCTCGGAGCTGTTCGACGCCTCCGACCGCATCCTGGGTGGGGGTCCGGCCCTGAGCCTGCCGGTCTTCAACCGTGCGGCGCTGCGCGGACAGCTTTATGGACAGCAGGCGCAGTTCGACGCTTCAGTGGGGCAGTACAACCAGACCCTGCTCGATGCTGTGCGCCAGGTGGCCGACGTGGTCGCGAACTGGCGCGGCTTGGAGCGCGAGTCGCTGCAGGAGCAGATCGCACTCGATGCGGCGCAGCGTTCCTACGATCTGACCAGTCAACGTTACCGCGCCGGACTCGACAATTACCTGAGCGTGCTCTCGAGCGAGAACCAGGTGTTGCTGGCGCAGACGCTGCGCGCCGAGCTGCAGGCCCGGCGGCTGACCTTCAGCGCCGATCTGGTGCAGGCCCTCGGCGGCGGCTACGTAGCGCCCGCCGGCTAAGCGGTCCGCTCCTTAAATCTTCCCAGGAACTAACCGGTAAATGGACGCCACGGTCGAAACCGCTCCTGCCACCACCCAGACGCTGCGCCAGCGGCGCCAGCG
>DATHLO010000234.1:0-2047 GCA_035488075.1 Steroidobacteraceae bacterium
CACGTGCCGGGCGGTCGTCTGTGCGCGGATGGTCTCGCGGATCTGGCGCCGCAGCGCTTCGTCGAGCTCGATACCGGGCTGCAGGCGCACGAACAGCACCACACGCACATCTTCCTGCCAGTCCTGGCCGACCGCGAGCGCCTCGGCCACCTGCGGCAGACTCTCGACGGCGGAGTAGATCTCCGCGGTGCCGATGCGGACCCCGCCGGGGTTGAGCACCGCATCCGAGCGCCCGTAGATGACGAGTCCGTCGTGCTCGGTGATGGCCGCATAGTCCCCGTGCTGCCACACACCGGGGAAGCGTTCAAAGTAGGCGGCGCGGTACTTGGCGCCGTCCGCATCGTTCCAGAAACCCACCGGCATCGAAGGAAAGGGCGCGGTGCACACGAGTTCGCCGCGTGCGCCGCGTATGGGGTGCCCGGCGTCATCGAAGATCTCGACGCTCAGACCGAGTCCGCGGCACTGAATCTCGCCGCGATGCACCGGGCGCGTGGGGCAGCCGAGTGCGAAGCAGGAGACGATGTCGGTGCCGCCGGAGATTGAGGCGAGCTGCAGGTCGGACTTCACGTTGCGGTAGACGTAGTCGAAGCCTTCGGGCAGGAGCGGCGAGCCGGTGGACAAAAGCGTGCGCAGGCTCGACAGATCCGCCACGTCGGCGGGAACGAAGTTGCGCTTCTCCAGCGCCGAGAGGTACTTGGCGCTCGTGCCGAAGATGGTGAGACGTTCTTCGGCGGCGATCTTCCACAACGCCGCCGGTTCGGGGTGAAAGGGACTGCCGTCATAGAGCAGCAGCGTGGCGCCGGTGGCGAGCCCACTCATCAGCCAGTTCCACATCATCCAGCCACAGGTGGTGAAGTAGAACAGGCGGTCGCTGCGCTTGAGGTCAACGTGCAGCAGGTGCTCCTTCTGATGCTGCAGCAGCGTGCCGCCCGCGCCGTGCACGATGCACTTGGGGACGCCCGTGGTGCCGGAGGAATAAAGGATGTAGAGCGGGTGGTTGAAGGGCAGCGCGGCAAATGTGGCCGGCTGGCCGGTCGCGCCGAACGCCTGCCAGTGCGTAGCGCGCGCGGCAGCGGCGCCGAGGCGCGCGAGTTGCGGCTCCGCCTCGACGTAGGGGATCAGCACGACGCGTGTGACGCTCTTGAGCTTTTCGAGCGCCACGGCCATCGACTCGAGTGAGTCGAGGCGCTTGCCGGCATAGAAATAGCCGTCGGCGGTAAAAAGCACCTTGGGCGCGGTCTGTCCGAAGCGCTCGAGGACGCCATGGATGCCGAAGTCCGGCGAGCATGAGGTCCAGATGGCACCGAGGCTCGCGGTGGCCAGCATCGCAATCGTGGTCTCGGGCAGGTTCGGCAGGAAGCCCGCCACCCGATCACCGGCCGTGACGCCGCTGGCGGCGAGGCCGTAGGCGATGCGCGCCACTTCCAGGCGCAGCTCGCGGTACGAGAGCACGCGGCGCGTGCCGCGCTCGTTGCGGAACACCAGCGCGGGCTGCTCGTCGTCGAACTTCAGCAGGTTGGCCGCGAAGTTCAGGCGCGCGTTCGGAAAGAAGCGCGCGCCGGGCATCTGGCCCGGATTCTCAATAACGGGGCCTGCGCCGAAATCGGCGCGCACGTCGGCAAAGCGCGCCAGCTCGCTCCAGAACTCTTCCGGGTGCGCAAGCGACCAGGCGTACAGCTCGCCGTACTCGGACAGGCGCGTGCCGCGGCGCGCGTTCACACACTGCGTGAAGCGTGTCAGGTTGGCGTCGGCGATACGCTGCGGGGAGGGGCGCCAGAGTTCGATCATTGCAGATCCCGGGGCTGCCATCCTACAACGACTGATAGTTCGGCCCGGAACCGCCTTCGGGCGTTGTCCAGGTGATGATCTGGTAGGGGTCCTTGATGTCGCACGCCTTACAGTGCACGCAGTTGGCGGCGTTGATCTGCAGGCGCTTACCGCCGGCGCCATCGGCCACCATCTCGTAAACTCCGGCCGGACAGAAGCGTTCGCACGGATTGCCGTATTCCCGGGCGCAGCGGCCGGCGCAGATGCTGGTGTCGGCCAC
>DATHLO010000235.1:0-10721 GCA_035488075.1 Steroidobacteraceae bacterium
GAAGCTTGGGTAGGTGTGCCCGGGATCGACCTGGTAGGTCACGGGGACGGCGAACGCGACACCGGCGACAAGCGTGAGCATCGCGGGCAACACAATCTTCATCGGGGAAACCTCCGGGAGTCTGTTAACGGATCGCGCTAGGGTAGCGGCGTGCGTGCAACACGGCCACCTCCCTTTGTGGGGACGGTGGCTTTAAGGCAGCAGGGGCGTTCCCTGGCGCTAGGACACATAGGGCTTGGCGCTCATCCCCAGAGCCCGCGCAACGGCCTCGTGGGTGATCTCGCCCGCGTAGACGTTGAGCCCGCCCGCAAGTCCGGCGTCGCGCCTGAAGGCGGCCTGCCAGCCAAGGTCGGCGAGCGCGCGCACGTAGGGCAGCGTCGCATTGGTGAGCGCGAGGGTGGAGGTGCGCGGCACCGCGCCGGGCATGTTGGCGACGCAGTAGTGGATGACGCCGTCGACGACGAAGGTTGGATCGGCGTGGGTCGTGGGCCGGCTCGTCTCGAAACACCCGCCCTGATCGATGGAGATGTCCACCAGCACCGCGCCGGGTTTCATCGTCTTGACCATCGCGCGGGTGATGAGCTTCGGCGCCGCACCCCCGGTGACGAGCACCGCCCCGACCACGAGGTCCGCATCGCGCACCAGACCCTCGATGGTCTCGGTGGTGGAATAGCAGGTGCGCAGCGCCGAACCGAATTGGGCCGAGAGCTCCCGCAGGCGATTCACGCTGCGATCCACGACCGTGACGTCCGCGCGCAGACCGACCGCCATTTCCGCAGCATGCGTGCCCGAGACGCCGCCGCCGAGGATCACCACCTTGGCCGGCGGCACGCCCGGCACGCCGCCCAGCAGGATGCCGAAGCCGCCGTTCGCCTTCTGCAAGCTCGCGGCACCCACCTGGATTGACATGCGCCCGGCCACCTCGCTCATCGGCGTCAGCAGCGGCAGCGAGCCGTTGGGCGCGGTCACCGTCTCGTAGGCGATCGCGGTGGCGCCGGATTTCATCAGCGCCTTCGCCTGCGCAGGATCAGCAGCGAGGTGCAGATACGTGAAGAGCACCTGGCCCTTGCGCAGCATCTGGCACTCGAGCAGCTGGGGCTCCTTCACCTTCACGACCAGGTCCGACCGCTCGAACACCTCGGCGGCATTCGCAGCGATCGCTGCGCCCGCGGAGCGATACTGGCCGTCATCGACACCGATGCCGTTGCCGGCGGTGGTCTCGATGAGCACTTCGTGCCCCGCGGCCGTCAGCTCGCGCACGCCGGCAGGCACGAGGCCCACCCGGTACTCATGGACCTTGATCTCCCGCGGGACACCGATACGCATACGTTTCAGACCTTCCGCTGCCGATGGGACGCAAGATTAGAAGCGCAGGGGCGACGGGTCCTTGCTAATTGGGCTGCCCGATGGCTTACCATGTGGCAGAATCTGCGGACTTTAGACGTTTTTGCGACGGATTTTTGCGCCAATGGAGCTCGACCGCTACGATCGCGCCATTGTGCGCCTGCTGCAGCAGGACGCGCGCATCACCAACACGCTCCTCGCCGCGAAGGTGAGCCTCTCCGAGTCGGCCTGCCTGCGGCGCGTGCGCGCGCTCGAGGAGTGCGGACTCATCCAGGGTTACACCGCCCTCATCGACCAGCAGAAGGCGGGCTTTCCGGTCAACGTGTTCGTGAGCATCACGCTGGATCGGCAAAGTCAGGCGGGCCTTGAGGCGTTTGAGAGCGCGGTGCGCAAGGTGCCCGAGGTGATGGAGTGCTACCTCATGACCGGCGAACACGACTATCTGCTGCGGCTGGTCGTCGCGGACATGGCCGACTTCGAGCGCGTGCACAACCAGCACCTCACGCGCCTGCCGAGCGTGGCGCGCGTACATTCGAGCTTCGCGGTGCGAACCGTCACACGCTCGAGCAGCCTGCCGACGAAGTCCTAGGCGCCGCTAGCGCGCGTAACGGGGCAGGCCGTGGGCAAAGTCGCGCAGGGCGCCGATGCCGCTCTCCTCGGCGCGCCGGCACCACTCGCGCAGCTGCGCCAGCGCCCGACCCTGATTGGCCGCGGTTTCATTCCACAGTTGCTGCAGGCCCTCGCGCGAGTCGATCACGCGGCGCAGCACCTCATACTTCTCCAGCAGCTCGGGCAGGCGGCGGCGCGCCTCCTCGGCGAGCACGGCCGGGTGGCGGATCAGCAGTTTCATCGTGCCCGGCGGCAGCGCACCGCGCGGCTCGCGCCGCGCGAGCTCCCGGCACACCGGCAGCACGACGTGACGCGCGTACGCGCGCAGCACGTGCATACGATGGGTAAAGAGCTCATTCAGCGTCTCGGCGTCCAGCTCGCGCCGCGCGCGGATCGCATGCGGCCGCGGCGCTTCCCAGCGCACGCGCGCCAGACCCACGCCTCTGAAGAGCCGGATCCACAGCCAACCGATGTCGATCTCCCAGCGCTGCACGGCAAAGCGCGCCGAGCGCGGAAAGGCGTGGTGGTTGTTGTGCAGTTCCTCCCCGCCGAGCAGCAGACCCCAGGGCAGGAGGTTCGTGGCCGTCGAGGGCATCTCGAAGCTGCGGTAGCCGAGTGCGTGCCCGAGTCCGTTGATAACGCCGCCGGCGAAGAAGGGCTGCGCCGACAGGTGCACGGCCATCATGATGATGCCGGGCACCCCGAACAGCAGCAGATGCAGCGCCACGAACACCGCGATGCCGCTGTACGCGTGGCCGGCGTACACGTGACGCTCGAGCCAGTCATCGGGCGTGCCGCGTCCGTAGGTGCGCAGCGTGTCCGGATCATGCGCGGCCACGCCATAAAGCTCGTACCCCTCAAAGAGCACGCGCTTGAGGCCAAAGATCACCGGGCTGTGCGGATCGCCCGGCCGATCGGCGAAGGCGTGGTGGCGGCGGTGCACCGCGACCCACTCCTTGGTGATCGCGGCGGAACTGAACCACAGCCAGAAGCGAAATACGTGCCGCAGTGCCGGGTGCAGGATGAGGCCACCGTGGGACTGGTCGCGGTGTAGGTAGAGAGTCACCCCAAGGAACATGGTCTCGATGGTGGCAAAGGTGACGAGCACGTAGCCCCACCAGGGTAACTCGATGAGACCGTACGGCGAAAAACTCATGCGGACGCGCCCCCCTCTTAACCTGCGCCGACGGCGAGCAAGAGTACGGCAAATTCCAACGGTTGACGGCAAGTTTCGCTCGCAGCGCTTCCGCCGGTCTGTGCGGGAACGAACGTTTCCACGAGCGCTGGCCGTGCCCGCTCTTCAGGTCACGAGCACGATCTTGCCGATGTGCGTGTCCGACTCCATGAGCTTATGCGCCCCGGCGGCATCGGTGAGCGGGAAGCGCGCATGGATCACTGGCTTGAGCCCCTTGCTCGCAAACAGCGGCCACACTCGCTCGCGCAGGGCCCGCGCGAGACGCCCCTTGTTCTGCACCGACTGTGGACGCAGCGTGGAGGCCGTGAGGGTTATGCGTTTGCTCATCATCTGCCGCAGGTCGATCTCGGCCTTCACACCGCCCTGCGTGGCGATGAGCGCTATGCGTCCCTCCGGCGCGGCCGCCGCCACATTGCGCGCCACGTAGTCTCCCCCGACCATGTCCAGAATGACGTCCGCGCCCCTGCCGTCCGTGGCGCGCAGTGTCGCCTCGACGAAGTCGGTTTCCCGGTAGTTGATCGCGAGCTCCGCGCCGAGCTCGCGGCACGCCGCGCACTTGGCCGCGGTGCCGGCCGTCACGATGATGCGCGCTGCGAAGGCCTTGCCCAGGAGAATCGCGGTCGTGCCGATACCGCTCGAGCCGCCGTGCACGAGGAGCGTCTCCCCGGGCTGCAACCGCGCACGCTCGAACACGTTCAGCCAGACGGTGAAAAAGGTCTCCGGCAGCGCGGCCGCCTCCTCCAGCGTCAGCGGCCCCGGCACGGGCAGGCACTGCACGGCGGGGGCGACGCTGTACTGCGCGTAGCCGCCCCCGGCCACCAGCGCGCACACGCGTGCACCGACGGCCGGCTCGCGCACGTCAGGGCCGGTGGCGATCACTTCGCCGGCCACTTCGAGCCCGGGGATGTCACTCGCCCCCGGCGGAGGCGGGTACAAGCCCTTACGCTGGAGGATGTCCGGACGGTTGACCCCGGCAGCGGCGACGCGGATCAGTACCTCGCCCGCTTGCGGCTGGGGCACGGGACGCGGCACGGCGCGCAGCACCTGTGGGGGTCCGGGCTCGCGGATCTCGATCGCCGTCATGGTGGAGGGAATCACGCGGCATGTTGAGGCGGCGCGCTGCGTGGCGTCAACCCGGCGGCCCTGATCGGCCCGCCCAAGTTGCGACGGCGGCGTTGCCGCAGCGCAGCCAGCGCGGTGTTGCTACGGCGCCTGTACCGCGAGCGTGCCGGCACGCCCCGCGACCGTTCCCTCGGTAATGCGCGCGCTTGGCAGCGTCTTCAGATGCAGCCGCGAGACGTAGCTTGCGAGGTCGTTCAGTTCGAAGCCGCGCTGCTGCCAGGCCCGCAGCAGCCGCTCGAACGCGCCGAGGTAAGCGCCGCCTTCGAGTTCGGCATGCAGCGTGAACACCTGATCGCGCCCGGGCGCTGCCGCCGTGAGTGCGAGCAGATGATCGACGGGGTCCGCACCGTTAAGGTCCGGCCGCCCGATCAGCTCATCGAGTGTCGGCAAGGTGGTGGGCAGCTGCGGCACGGCACCCGCGCCCTCCTCGGGCACGGGCACGAACGGCGCGCGGCCGCGCGTGTCGGAGGCGTACCGAAAGCCGAGCAGCTTCTCCAGAGCGGGCACGTAGCGGTTCATCTGCCAGCCCGCCGCGCCGTGCACGAGCGGCATGCGGCCAAACACTTCGGCAAATTCATCGCACGCCAGGCTCAGTTCGCGGCGCGTCCACGGCTCACTCGCCGCGCCGACACCGTCCTGCCAGCGCACGTGGTCCCAGGTATGCACGCCCGCCTCGAAACCCCGCGCCGCGATATCGCGCATTATTTCGCGGCAGCGCCGCCCGATACGCGGACCGGGCAGCAGCACGCCGTACATGAGTGTCTTCACCCCGTAGTGCTTAAGCACCGAGGTGCGCTTCACCTTGCCGAGGAAGCCGCGCCGCAAGGCGCGCTTGATCGCGCGGCCGGTGTGATCGGGTCCGAGACTGAAAAGAAACGTGGCGCGTACGCCGAGCCGCTCGAGCAGGTCCGCAAGACGCACCGCCCCCTCGCGCGTGCCGCGGTACGTGTCCACATCGATCTTGAGTGCGATGAGCGGCATCTTCAGCCCAGCGCCAGCGGCTGCTGAGCAAGCGCGGCGGCGAGCGTTTGAAGATCAAGCGGGCCGCGCGCATCGGCGGCTGCCAGCAGCCGCAGGATCGCCCCATCGCCGCACACGATGCGGCATTCACCGTGCTCGGCATACAGGCGCGGCATCGTCCCGTGCGCGGCGGCCTCGCCCGTGAGGCGCGTGCGATGAATCTGCCAACGCTGCGCGCCCACCTGCGCGAACGCCCCCGGAAAAGGCGGCGCCACTGCGCGCACCAGGTCGTGGATCTGCCGCGCCGGCCAGCGCCAGTCGATGCGGCCATCCTCCGGGCGCCGGCGCCCGAAGTACTGCTGCGGCTCAAGCGGCTGTGGCCTGCGCGGCGCGCGGCCCTCGATGAGCGCCGGCAGCGAGCGCGCGAGTATCGTTTCGGCCGCGACCGTCACCTTGGCGAACACCTCGCGCGCCTCGTCGTCCTCGAGGATCGGCACGGCGAGCTGATCGACGATGTCCCCGGCATCGGCTCGCTCGAGCATGTAGTGCAGCGTGGCGCCCGTCTCGCGCTCGCCCTTGAGGATGGCCCAGTTCACCGGCGCACGGCCACGGAATTTCGGCAGCAGCGAGCCGTGCATGTTAAGCGCGCCCAGGCGCGCGACGCGCAGCAGCGGTGCGCCGAGGAGCGAGCGGTAGTAGAAGGAGAAAATGAAGTCCGGCCGAATCTCACTGAGCGTGCGCTCGAGTTCCAGGCTGTTGGCTTCTGCCGGTGCAATCACGGTGAGCCCGTAGTCCTGGGCAGTCGCGGCGACGTTCGCATACCACTGCCTCTCGTGCGGGTCATCCGGCACCGTAACGACCAGCGGCACCTCGACGTCGCCTGATAGCAGGGTCTTCAGGCAGCGCACTCCGACGTCATGGTAGGCGAAGACGACGGCCCGCGCCCGGCTCACTCCGGCGCTCCATCGCGTCGCTCGGCCTGCGGCAGCGGTGCCAACAGTTGCGGCGGCGCCGCGCGCGGCAACTGCGCGGCGGCTTGCGCGTTGCCCTCTTCGAGAACGGCGGCCACCGTGTAGCGCGGACGCTGGCGCACCTGCTCGTAGATGCGACCGACATACTCGCCGACGACCCCAAGACCCAGCAGCGACACCCCGATGAGGAAGAACGCGATGGCGAACAGGGTGAAGAGGCCGTCGGCCTCAGGTCCCACGATGATGCGGCGGATCAGCAGCACCGCCACGAGGATCAGCGAGATGAGCGCGATGAAAGCGCCCGCCATGGAAAAGAACTGCAGCGGCGCCACCGAGAACCCAGTCATCAGATCGAAGTTGAGGCGGATGAGCTGGTAGAGGGAGTACTTCGACTGCCCCACCGTGCGCTCCGCGTGCGTCACCTCGATCTCCACCGGATGACGCGCGAAGGTGTAGGCGAGCGCCGGCACATACGTACTCATCTCGCTGCAGTGATTCACCGCATCGATGACGCTGCGGTGATAGCCGCGCAGCATGCAGCCCTGGTCGGTGATGCGGATCGAGGTCGTGCCCTCGCGCAGGCGGTTCATAAGGCGCGAGGCGGCCTTGCGCCACAGCACGTCCTGGCGGCTCATGCGGATCGTGCCGACGTAGTCCGCACCGCTATCCATGGCGGCCACCAGGCGCGCGATCTCCTCGGGCGGGTTCTGCAGATCCGCATCGAGGGTGATCACGTACGTGCCGCGCGCCTGCGCGAAGGCGGCGAGTATCGCCATGTGCTGACCGGCATTGCGCGCGAGCACCACGACGCGTGTGACGTCGGGGCGCTTCTGAAACTGCTCGCGCAGCTCGGCAACCGAGCGATCACTGCTGCCGTCGTCGACGAACACCACCTCGTAGGAGCGTCCGAGGGCATCAAGTGCCGGGTACAACCGCGCAAAGAGCAGCGGCAGCCCCTCCTCCTCGTTGTACACCGGAATGATGACCGACACTTCCGGATTCATCGGCGCGCTCCGGCGAGAATCTCGTTGGTGGCCTGCACCACCCGATCGACGTCGGAGAGCTGCATCGCCGGGAACAGCGGCAGCGTGACCGTTTCGCGGCCGATGCGCTCGGCGTTCGGAAACTGCCCCTCGCGATACCCGAGCGCGCGGTAGCAGCTGAACAGGTGGATCGCCGGATAGTGCACGCCGACGCCGATGCCGCGCTCCTTCATCGCCTCCATATAATCCAGGCGCGTAATGCGCAGCTGCGGCAGCGGCAGGAGCGGCGTGAAGACATGCCAGCTGTGGCCCTCATCGCCGCGCTCGGGCAGACGCAGCGCTGACTCCTTGCCCCACAGCTCGAAGTAGCGCGCCACGAGCGTGCGGCGCCGCGCGTTGAATTCCTCCAGGCGCTTGAGCTGCCCGAGCCCCACGGCGGCGGCGACGTCGGACAGGTTCGACTTGCCCCCGGGCAGCAGCGTATCGAAGGAGTCGGCTCCGGACTTCACCTGCCCGTGCCAGCGATGCAGCTCGATCGCCCTGAGCTCCTCGGGCGAGCCGCCGGAGATCGCACCACCCTCGATGGTGGTGATGTTCTTGTTCGGATGGAAACTGAACACCACCAGGTCGCCGAAGCTGCCGATGCGACGGCCGCGCCACAGGGAGCCGATAGCGTGCGCGGCATCCTCAACGACGCGCAGTCCGCGCCGGCCGGCGATCGCATACAGGCGCTCCATGTCCAGGGGCAGGCCGGCAAAGTGCACCGGCAGGATCGCGCGCGTGCGCGGCGTGATCGCCGCCTCGACCTGATCGAAATCGATGTTGCGCGAATCAAGGCCCACGTCCACGAACACCGGCCGGGCGCCCACGCGCATGATGACGTTGGCGGTGGCAACGAAACTCAAGGCAGGCGTGATCACCTCATCACCCTTGCCGATACCGCAGGCGAGCAGCGCCATCTCCAGCCCCGCGGTCGCGGAGGTCTGGGTGCGTATCGGTCGGCCGCCGCAGTAGCGCGACAGCTGCGCTTCCAGCTGCGCTACCTGCGGCCCGCTCGCGAGCCAGCCGGAGCGCAGGACCTGCGCGACCGCGGCGATGGTCTCCTCGTCGATGCTGGGACGTGTGAAGGGCAGCAGGGGAATTACCGGCTTGTGAGCATCATTCATGAGCGGGCCACCAGAACTACGCCAACCAAAATGACTCCGATCCCGGCGACGCGCTGCACGTTCGGCACCTCACCGAGCAGCCACCAGGCCAGCCCGATGTTGATCACATAGCCGAGCGACAGCAAGGGATAGGCCTGGCTGACCGGCACGCGCGAGATGCCGACGAGCCACACGATGACGCTCAGACCGTAAGCGGCGAGCGCGTACCACAGAGGCGGTACCGCGAGCAGTTCCAGGCCGCGCCGCCACACGCCCGCATCCCCGGCGATCAGAGGGCCGCTAACCCGCGTTGCGGCCTTGAGGCCAAGCTGCGCCAGCGCGTTCAGAAGAACGCCGCAGAAAAGGACTGAAAAGTCGGAGAGTTTCACAGGCGGCTCACGGCAACAGTGTGGTAGTCAAAAGCGATCACGCGACCGGGCAGGCCGCGCCGGCGCCAGGCATCCCAGACCTCCGGCTCGAAGAATGCCACGGCCTCGCCCCCCGCGCTCCAGCGCGCTGCGAATTCCTCGACCGTCATACGCTTCTGCGGCTCCTCGCTGAGGCCAAACTGCAACTCGCCCTCGTAACCGGCCAGCTGCAGTGTGCGCCCGAGATAAGGGGAGATCGTCTCGCGATACTGGCCGACACTGTATAGGGGGGTGTGTGGGCTGATAAGGGGACGCACCGCGCTCACCAGGTCCGCCGCCGAGCGCTCCGGCGGCGTGACGGTATAGGCACACAACAGGAACTGCCAGCCCAGGATGGCGGCAATCGCGCTGCTCAGGGCGCCGCCCGTATCAGACACACGCCGCCCGAGGAAGCTGACGAGCACCGCCACCAGCGCGGCTGCCATCCCCGCCGCGCACCACAGGAGCGCCGCGTGCGGCACGAAGTTGTTGCGGCGCGCGCTGTAGATGAGGAGTCCGGCGCCCACGAGCACCACCAGGGCTGCGCCAATCTTGGCCGCGCGCTGCGCAAAGGCACGCAGATCATCCACCTGCGCAGCGGCGAGCAGCGCCAGCGGCGGCAGCATCGGCAGGATGTAGGGGGCGAGCTTGGAGCCGGAGGCGGAAAAGAATACGAGCGTCAGGGCGGAAAAGACCCCGAGAAATCTGAGCGGCTTGAACGGCGTCGCCGGCGAGGCGCGCGAGTCGAGGCGGGAACCTGCGCCCGCTGCGCGCACGAGGCTCGAGATCCAGGGCAGCACCGCGAGCAGCAGCAGCGGCAGAAAGTACCACCACGGCTCGACCCGCTGGTGCACCGTCGTCAGAAAGCGCGCGAAGTGCTCGTGCACGAAGAAGAACCCAGGGAAACTCGGATTGCGTGCGCTCACGAGCACGAACCAGGGCGCCGCGATGATCAAGAAGAGCGCTAATCCCAGGCGCACGTGCAGCCGCCGCCAGGTGCGCGCGTCACGCTCGAGGAGCGTGTACACGATGAGCGCACCGCCGGCGAGCACCCCGACCACGATGCCCTTGGAGAGCACGGCGAGCGCCGCGCACGCCCAGGCGGCGAGCATCCAGCGCCGCTCGGCGCGGCAGGCAGGTTCCAGGGTCTGCGCATAGGTGAAGGCGAGCAGCGCAGCGCTCAGCCAGAAGGTGAAGGCCTGATCCAGCAGATCCAGGTGACCGACGAGCACGAAAAAGGGGCTGACGGCCAGCGCGGTGAGGGATGCGAGCGCGCGTGTGGGACCGTACAGGCGCCGCGACCAGGCATACACCAGCGGCAGACAGGCGAATGCGAGCCCGACGGCCCACACACGTGCACTCCAGGGCCGCACACCGGCCACCGCGTAAGTCGCCGCGGTCGCCCAGTACTGCAGCGGGGGTTTCTCGAAGTACTTGAGGTCATCGAACCGCGGCGTGATCCAGTCGCCGCTCACGAGCATCTCACGCGGGATCTCCGCGTAGCGGCCCTCGTCCGGATCGAGCAGCGCCCGCCACGGCATGGTGGCGAACCAGGCCGCCGCCAGGAGCAGCCAGGGCAGCCACCCGAGTCTCACCGCGCGCGGCCGGCGCCCCGTGTCGGTGCTCATGGCGTGGCAGGACGCGGGCGGCTTAGATCCCCGCCATCGCCGCCGCGCGCGTCCCGAAGCCTTCCTGATTCACGTAGAACTCGATGGTGCGCCGGATCGCCGTGTCCATATCGGTGGTCGGCTTCCAGCCAAGTTCCCGGCGGGCGGCCTCGATGTTCGGCACCCGCACCTGGATGTCCTGGTAGTACTTGCCGTAGTACTCACCCGCCGAGACGTCCACGATTTCGGTGGCCTTGGCATTCTCGCGCAGCACGGGGAACTCCTGCGCGATCCGGATGGTGCGCTGCGCGAGATCGCGGATGGAGATGCAGTTGCCGGGATTACCGATGTTAAAGATGCGCCGGGTGGCGCAGCCGT
>DATHLO010000236.1:0-4963 GCA_035488075.1 Steroidobacteraceae bacterium
CGCGTTCGAGCACTTCGAGCGGCTGTTCGCCGGCGAGGTCGCCGGCTTTCACGGGGTGGACACGGTGTATCACGACCGTCAGCACACCCTCGACATCACCCTCGCGCTCGCGCGCCTGCTCGTGGGCTACGAGCGCCAGCACGAGGCGGAGGCGCAGCGCCTGGGCGGTGCCCGTGCCACCGTCGGTGTCCTCACCGGGCTGTTCCACGATGTCGGTTATCTGCGCCGCAGCGATGACCGCGACTCGCGCAATGGCGCGGAGTTCACGCGCACGCACGTCTCGCGCGGCGCCCGCTTCCTCGAGGAGTATCTGCCGGTGCTCGGCTTCGCGGACTGGGTCCCCGTTGCCACCCAGATCATTCACTTCACCGGCTACGAAGTGCCCTTTGCGCGCATCGAGGAGCGGGTCGCCGAGCCACGCGACATAATGGTCGGGCATCTGCTGGGCACGGCCGACATGATCGCGCAGATCGCTGACCGCTGTTACCTCGAGAAATGCCGCGACCGGCTGTACGCGGAGTTCGTGCTCGGGGGCGTCGCACTGCCCTTCAGCGAGGGCAACCCCCAGGTTAAGTACGCCTCGGGGCTGGATCTGCTGCGCCAGACGCCGGACTTCATCGCCGACGTGCGCGCCCAGCGTCTGGAGCGGGACTTCCGCGGCGCCTACCGGTACCTGGAAATCCTCTACGGCGGGGGCAACCCCTACATCGAGGCCATCGACCGCAACGTCGAGTATCTGCGTCAGATTCTGCGCAGCGAGAGCTGGCAGCTGCTGCGCCGACGCCCGCCGATCTTCGCCGCCACCCCAGATCCGATGGGTACCATGCGCGGGCTGATGCTCGGGCACATCAAGCGCGTCTGGTCGGGGGCCTGAAGTCGGTAGCCTTGAGGCTTAAGCGGCGGTTAAGATCAATCCCTTGGTAAGTAAGGGGATCAGCCGCCAGCGGGTCAAAGTGCCTCCCGCGGCGACGTCGCACGTGACCGCCGCAAGCTTCAAGCTCAAGTACGCCGCCACCGCCTTTGTGCTGGTGCTGTTCGCGGCGGCGCTGGTGGTCGCGCTGTTCCTGGTCCGTCACGATGCGGATACGCGCACCCTCGGGGTGCTCGCCGAACAGACTGCGCGCGAGCGCGTGACCCCGGAGCTGCAGGCGCGCGCACAAAGCTTAGCCTCCCACGCCGCCGACTCGATCGCCGGCGCCGTGCGCACCGCTGACGAGCCGGGCATCGTGCGCCGGCTGCAGCCCTTCGTGGACAACCCGACCGTGGCGGCGCTGAGCGTCACGGGCGACACCGGCAAGACGCTGTACCGCTGGCGGCGTGCCGAGGTGCCCGCGCGCGATGCGCTCACCGCCCAGGCGAGTGTCCCGGTGCGCACCTATGTTGAGAACATCCCCGGGGCTTTCACCCCGACAACGCTCGCCGAGCTCGCGCTCACCCTGGAGCAGGCCGCCCCGGTTGCCGCGGTGAGTGTCGGCGGGCGCCTCGAGGCGGCCAACGCCCAGCGCACCCGGCTCACCTGGCTGCTCGGTTTTGCGCTCGCAGCTCTCGGGGCCGGGATCGCCGGGGTGTTCGCCTGGCGCGCCGTCGGGCAGCTGCAGCGTCCGGTGGCCTCGCTCGTCAGGAGCGCCGAACGCATCGGGCTGGGCGACTACACCCGCCCGGTGGAGGTGCGCGGTGATGATGCCCTCGGAGAGCTCGAGCAGGCGCTCGAGCGCATGCGCGGCCGGCTGCGCCAGTCGACCATCAACAAGAGTTACCTGCACAGCGTGCTTAACAGCATGACGGATGCGGTGTTCGTCACTTCCCCCGACGGGGTGATCAAGATCGCGAACGCGGCCGCGTGCAAGCTGCTGGGGTACGGCGAGGAGGAGCTGCTCGGCAAGGGGATCCTCGCGGTGCTCGATGAGCGCGAGCGAGAAGACTTCGACCTGCTGCAGGCGGCACAGGAGACGCGCGAAACCGTGGTACGCACGCGCAGCGGCCAGACGATCCCCGTGTCTTTCACCGGCTCGCGCATCGACAGCGATGATCCGCAGTTCCAGGGCAACATTTTCGTGGCGCGCAACATTACCGACCGCAAGCGTGCCGAACGCCGCATCCGCTATCTCGCCCGTTACGATGCTCTCACCAAGATCCCCAACCGCATGCAGTTCCATCACGTGCTGCAGCAGACCATCGCACGCGGCCTGCGCAGCGGGCAGGTGGTGGCGGCGCTGTACCTGGACATGGACCGCTTCAAGGAGGTGAACGACACCTTCGGCCACGGCGCGGGCGATCGGGTGCTCGAGGTGCTCGCCGAGCGTCTGACGCACTCGCTGCCCAAGGAGACCGTGGTCGGACGTCTGGCCGGGGATGAGTTCGCCCTCTTCGTCGATGGGCTGCCGGCGGATGCCGACAACCGCGGCCCCATCGCGCAGCTGGCGCGCTCGCTCCTGACCGAAGTGAGCCGGCCGTTTCAGCTGAATCAGCACGAGGTGTTTCTCACCGCCAGCATCGGCATTGCCTTTTGTCCGCGCGACGCTGAGAACGTCATCGATCTGCTGCGCAACGCGGACGCGGCCATGTACTACTCGAAGCAAAACGGCGGCAACACCTTCGCGTTCTACTCCCCGGAGATGAACGCCGCGGCCGTCGAGCGGCTCATGCTCAAGAGCAAGCTGCGCCGCGCGTTGGAGCGCGACGAGCTGGAGATCAAATACCAGCCGAAGGTGGATCTGCGCAACGGCCGCATCATCGGCGCGGAGGCGCTGCTGCGCTGGCGCCTGCCGGGCCACGGCGACATTCCGCCCTCGCAGTTCATCCCGCTCGCCGAAGAGACCAATCTCATCCTGGACATTGGCGAGTGGGTGCTGAACCGCGTCTGCCTCGATTACCGCCAGATGCAGAAAGAAGGCGGGGATCCCGGGCGCATCTCGCTCAATCTGTCACTGAAGCAGCTGCGCCAGGCGAGCTTCATCCTGCGCTGCCGCTCGGTGTTCCGTCGCCATCGCGTCTCACCGACCGCCTTTGAGCTCGAGATTACTGAGACCACGCTCATGGCCGATCCGCAGCGCACCGTGCGGTTGCTCGATGAGCTGTACGCCATGGGCCTGCACCTGTCGATCGATGACTTCGGTACCGGCTACTCCTCGCTCTCAGCGCTGCAGCAGTTTCCCATCGGCACGCTCAAGATCGACCAGTCCTTCGTGCGCGATGCGACCGAGGATGCCAACGACGCCACCATCGTGCGCACCATCATCGAGATGGGACGCAGCCTCGGCATCGAGGTCATCGCCGAAGGGGTCGAGTCGCAGGCCCAGCTTGAGTTCCTGCGCAGCAACGGCTGCAACTATGGACAGGGCCGCCTCTTTGGCGAGCCGTGCACGGCGGAAGATCTGCTCGCGCTGCTCGCGCACCAGGCGCAGGGGCCGGCACCCTTCGGCCACCTGCTGCGCTCCAGCGACGAGGCCGCCGCTCCGCGCTCGGCCTGAAGGCGGGTGCTTACTCTTGCCAACGCCCGCGTTCGCCGCGGCACGCAGGTGCTGCTCGATGAGGCCACCGTCACCGTCTTTCGCGGCGAGAAGATCGGCATCATCGGCCGCAATGGTTGCGGCAAGTCGACGCTGCTCGCGCTGATCCGCGGCGAGCTCGCCCTGGATGCGGGCGAGTACGCCGCGCCACCGAGCCTCGCGATCGCCGCGGTCGCGCAGGAGCTGCCCGACACGGACACCCCGTTGTGCGACTACATCCTCGAGGGCGACCAGGAGCTCTCCGAGGTGCAGCTGCAACTCACCCAGGCGCGCGTGCGCGCCGACGGCACGCACGAGGCCGCACTACACGCGCGCTACGAAGCGCTCGAGGGCTACGGCGCGCGCAGCCGCGCGGCGCAGCTGGCCGCGGGTCTGGGATTTGAGCCGAGCGATCTGGCGCGGCCCGTGCGCGCCTTCTCCGGCGGCCTGCGCATGCGCGCCAACCTCGCGCGCGCGCTGATGCGCCGCTCCGACCTGCTGTTGCTCGACGAGCCGACCAATCACCTCGACCTCGATGCGCTGCTGTGGCTCGAGGAGTGGCTGCGCGCCTACCGCGGCACGCTGCTCCTGGTCTCGCACGATCGCGAATTTCTCGATCGCATCGTCACGCGCATCCTGCACATCGAGGGCGCACGGCTCAAGGCCTACGCCGGCAACTACAGCGCCTTTGAAACGCAGCACGCCGCGCACGCCGAGCGCAGCGCGGCGCTGCACGCCAAGCAGGCTCGGGAAGCGGCCCACATCGAGCGCTTCGTGCGCCGATTTCGCGCCCAGGCGAGCAAGGCACGCCAGGTGCAGAGCCGTCTGAAGTGGCTGGCGCGCCTGGGCGAGCTGGCCACGGTGCACACGGATGCGGACTTCGAGTGGGAGTTCGCCGCGCCGCGCAAACTGCCGCGGCCGCTGGTGACACTGGAGAAGCTGAGCGCCGGCTATGCCTCGCGGCGCGTGCTGCACGAGGTCTCCTTAAGTCTGAACCCGGGTGAGCGCTTAGGGGTGCTCGGGCGCAATGGCGCCGGCAAGTCCACCCTCATGCGCGTGCTCGCCGGGGAGCTCGCACCGAGCGAGGGCACGCGCACGGCCGCTCCGGATCTGGCGACCGGCTTCTTCGCCCAGCTGGAACTGGAGCAGCTCGACGGCGGCGGCTCGGTCATCGCGGAGCTCGTGCGGCGCGGCGGCGCCGCGGTGGCCGCCTGGACGCCGCAGCAGCAGCGCGCCCATCTCGGGCGCTTCGGTTTCGGCGGCGAGCGCGTGTTCGAGCCCACGGCAAACTTCTCCGGCGGCGAGCGCTCGCGCCTCGCGCTCGCGATCCTGGTGGCGCGCCGCCCGAATCTGCTGCTGCTCGATGAGCCGACCAACCACCTCGACGCGGAGTCGGTCGCCTGGCTCGAGCGCCACCTCCAGGAGTACAAAGGCACCGTCGTAGCCATCACCCACGATCGCTACTTCCTCGACAA
>DATHLO010000237.1:0-3184 GCA_035488075.1 Steroidobacteraceae bacterium
GCGATCGTCCATAGCGAATCCCCGTGTCGCACGACCTGCACGTGGGCACGCCGGCTCACGCGACCGTGTCCGTCGACCTGCGCGGCGGCGAGCATGACCTTCGGCGGCAGATCGGTCACCGTGCTCGGCACCCGTACGTCCTCGCCCACGGTGAGGGGGCCGGCGGGCAGTTCATTCATCTCGCGAATCACGGTCGCCGTGGTGTTGAAGCGCTTCGCCACGGAGACCACCGAGTCCCCGTGCTTCACGGTATAGCGCGTGACGCCCAGGCGCTGCTCCTCGGACAGCTGCACGATGTTCTCAGAGAACACGTCCGCCGCTTCAACCGGCAGCAAGAGGAAGTACGGGCCGGAGGGGTCGGTGGCGAAGCGGTGGAACGCCGGATTGAGCTCGTAGAGGTCCTGGGGGCTGATGCCGGCGATTTCTGCCGCGAGCTTCAGGTTGATCTGCCCGTGTGTCGGCACGCGCGCGAAGTAGGCCTGGTTCGGTATCGGACTGAAGGCGAGCCCGTACGTTTCCGGATCCATCACGAGGCGCTTCATCGCCAGGAGCTTCGGCACGTAGGCGCGCGTCTCACCCGGCAGCCACAGACTCCAGAAGTCCACGGGGCGGCCGGCGGCGCGGTTGGCTTCCGCTGCGCGCTCGACCATGGCCTCGCCGCAGTTGTAGGCGGCGATCGCGAGCAGCCAGTCGCCGTTGAATTCATCGTGCAGATACTGCAAATAATCGAGGGCAGCACGTGTCGACTCGACGATGTCGCGCCGGCCGTCGTACCACCAGTCCTGCTTGAGGCCAAAGCGCGAGCCGGTGCCGGGAATAAACTGCCACAGGCCCGAGGCCCGCGCGCGCGAGTACGCGTACGGCTCGAAGGCGCTTTCCACCACCGGCAGCAGCGCCAACTCAAGCGGCATGCCACGCCGTTCGAGTTCGGTGACGATGTAATAGAGGTAAAGATCGGCGCGCCCGAAGGCGCGCTGCAGGTAGTCAGGGTTCGAGGCGTACCAGCGCAGCTGGTCATCCACCGCGCGTCGGTCGGCGCCGTCATCGAGCTTGAAGCCGACCCGCATCCGATCGAAGAGGTCCCCGTACTGGGCGGGCGCGAGCCCCGCGAGCTGGGTGGGGCCGCCGTCGGGGGGCGCGAGTGCCCCGGCGACGCTCTCCGCGGCAGCTGCGGCTGGGGCTTCAGTGGCACCCGCCGGAACGCTCACCGGCGCCGCTTGCGGCTCGGAGCTCGGGGGCGGCGTAAGCGGGGCGGACGCCTGCGGGGGTACCACGGCAAGTTCGGCGGGCGCGTGCTGCGGGCGCGAGGGGGCTTGCGCGCACGCCGCCAGGGCGAGGGGTATCAGGGCGAGGAGCGCGTGACGCGTAACTCTCGGTCGTGGCGTCGTCAAAGTTCCGTACCCTCTGTCGGCGTGCTAATTTCCCGCGCCGGGGCACGGGTCCTTACCTGTCTAAGGACGCTACTGGTTCAAGGCCGCGAATTTAACCGTTAACTTCACACTATTGCCAGCAATTCTATCGTGCAAGTTCGCACTTCAGGTATTGCAGATCGTGACGCGGCTCTCACCACGTGGTGGGAGTCACCGCTCGGACGGGCGCTGCTGGCGGCCGAGTCAGAGCTTTTGGGGGCCGCGCTCGAGGACGTATTTGGCTGGGAACTGCTGCAGATCGGCGCCTGGGGCGGCGCGCGCGAGCTGCTCGCGGGCAGCCGCACCCGCCGCCAGAGCCTGCTGAGTATGCCGGCGCTGGCCGGCGGCGCGGACATCATCGCGCGACCCTCGCAGCTGCCGGTGATGAGCGACTGTGTGGATGCGGCGCTCTTGCCGCACACCCTCGAATTCGCGCCCGATCCGTACGCCATCCTGCGCGAAGCCGACCGCGTTCTGGTCAGCGACGGGCGCCTGCTGCTGTTGGGTTTTCGGCCCTGGAGCTTGTGGGGCATGCGCGCCCGCTGGAGCCGCGCTGGGTTTCCGCCGGGCATGCGGCGCGTGCTCTCCGAGCGTCTGGTGCGCGAGTGGCTGGTGCTCCTGGGCTACGAAATCGTCGCCGAGCAACGCTACCTTTATCTGGGTCCCTGGAGTCGTGGGCTCGCCGCGAGCGAGGGGACCGGACGCATGTTGCGCGCCGGGCTGACCTATCCTCTGCCCGCGGGCGCTTACCTTCTCAAGGCGCGCAAGCGTGTGTATACGCTCACACCGATCCGGCCGCGCGTGCGCGAGAAGGCGGCCGTGATCGGCGCACTGGTTAAGCCGACGACCCGCTCGCAGGCGTGATCGAGATCTACACCGACGGGGCCTGTCGCGGTAATCCCGGACCCGGCGGCTGGGCGGCGCTGTTGCAGATGGGCGAGCACGAGAAGGAACTGAGCGGCGCCGAAGCCCTGACGACCAACAACCGCATGGAACTGACCGCGGTCATCCGGGCGCTCGAGGCGTTGAAGCGCCCCGTCCAGGTGCGCTTATACACGGACTCACAATACGTGCGGCGCGGCATCACCGAGTGGCTGCGTGCCTGGAAGGCGCGCGGCTGGCGCACCGCCGACCGCAAGCCGGTGAAGAACCAGGATCTGTGGCAGCTGCTCGAGGAGGCGAGTGCCCCGCATCAGATCGAATGGCATTGGGTGCCGGGGCATGCGGGCGTGCCGGGTAACGAGCGTGTCGACCGGCTGGCCAACGAGGCGATCGACGCCTTGCGGGACTCCATACGGTAGACTCGCTCGCCATGCGACAGATCGTCCTAGACACCGAAACGACCGGCCTCGAGCCCGAACTGAACCACCGCATAATCGAGATCGGTTGCGTGGAACTGGTGAACCGGCGCGCCACGGGACGCACCTTTCACCGCTACCTCAATCCGGAGCGCGATATCGACGACGGGGCGCTCGCCGTGCACGGTATCTCGCGCACCGAGCTTGATGGGCAGCCGCGCTTTGCGGAGGTGGCCGAGGAACTGCTCGCCTTTCTCAGCGGTGCCGAACTCGTCATCCACAATGCCGCTTTCGACGTCGCATTTCTGGACGCCGAGCTCGGGCGCCTGCCCGGGGAGCGTCGTCAGATAGCAGCGTGCTGCCGCGTCCTCGATACGCTCGCGCTCGCCCGCGAACTGCACCCAGGACAGCGCAACAGCCTCGATGCGCTGTGCAAGCGCTACGAAATAGACAATTCGGCGCGCGAGCTGCACGGCG
>DATHLO010000238.1:0-10349 GCA_035488075.1 Steroidobacteraceae bacterium
CATGGTCGTCTGGTTCATCGTGATCGCGGTGATCGGCGCCATTCCGCTCAGCCGCAACCCGCAGGTGCTCGCGGCGCTCAATCCCTACGAGGGCCTGGCGCTGCTCTTTCACCGCCCGCAGGTCGCGCTCGCGATCATCGGCGCGGTATTCCTCGCCATCACTGGCGCCGAGGCGCTGTACGCGGACATGGGGCACTTTGGCAAGCAGCCGGTGCGCGCGGCCTGGTTTGCGCTCGTGGGCCCCGCGCTCGTCATCAACTACTTCGGCCAGGGGGCGCTGCTGCTCGAGCTCGGTCACCCGGTCGATCACCCGCTCTACCACCTCGTCTCCGCAACGCTGCTGCCGTGGATGGTGGTGCTCGCGACCATGGCTGCGGTCATCGCCTCCCAGGCGACGATCTCCGGCGCCTTCTCCATGGCGCGCCAGGCCGTGCAGCTTGATCTGTTGCCGCGGCTGCGTGTGCTGCAGACCTCGGCGCTCGAGCAGGGCCAGATCTATGTTCCCGTGGTCAACTGGCTGGTGTTCCCCGCGGTCATACTGTTCGTGGTCGGTTTCGGTTCCGCGGATGCCCTCGGTGGCGCCTACGGTGCCGCGGTGGTCGGTACCATGGTCGTGACCACGATCCTCGGCGCGTTCGTCGCGGCCACGCAGTGGAACTGGCCGAGCTGGCAGGTCGCGGGCCTCTTCGGGCTGATGTTCATCACCGATTCCGCCTTCGTGGCCGGCAATCTCACCAAGGTGCCGCACGGCGGCTGGATCCCGCTCACGCTCGGCGCGGTGCTGTGCTTCGTGTTCACGACCTGGCGCAACGGGCGGCTTGAGCTGCGGGCGGCGCTGGCGAAGATGGCCGTGCCGCGCACCGAGCTCGGCAAGCTGGTCGCGGGCGTGCACCGCGTTCCGGGCACGGGCGTGTTCCTCGCGAGCAACGCGAGCCTCGTGCCCTCGGCACTCATCCGCAACATCCAGCACAACTGCGTCGTGCACCAGCGCGTCATCGTCCTCAACGTCGAGATCGCCGATACGCCGCGGCAGGATCCGGTGCGGCGCCTGCAGATCGCGGAGCCGGCACCCGGGGTGCATTTCATCACCGCGCGCTTCGGCTTCATGGAAACGCCCGATGTGGGCGAGGCCCTCAAGGCGTGCCGCACGCGCGGCCTGCGCGTGTTTGCCGAGGACAGCTCCTTCTTTGTCGGCCAGCACGTGGTGCGTGCCCGGCCGCTGCCGGGTCTGCGCGGCCTGCAGCGACGGCTGTTCGCGCGCATGCAGCAGCACAGTGCGCAGGCGGCGGAGTTCTTCCGCATGCCCTTTCGCGACGTGGTAGTGCTCAATACCGCGGTGGAGATCTGACCGATGCCCCCGCGCATCTCACTCATCGTCGCCATGGCTCAGAACGGCGTCATCGGCCGCGGTAACGCGCTGCCGTGGCATCTGCCGGAGGATCTGAAGCACTTCAAGGCCACCACCATGGGCAAGCCCATGCTCATGGGGCGCAAGACCTTCGAGTCCATCGGGCGCGCGCTGCCGGGCCGCCTCAATCTGGTGCTCACCCGTGACCCGGGCTGGTCCGCTCCGGGCGCGAGCGTCGTGCACTCGGTAGAGGAGGCGCTGGCGCGGGCCGGTGAGACCGAGGAACTGATGGTGATCGGCGGCGCGGAGATTTATCGGCTGGTCATGCCCTTCGCGCGGCGCATCTACCTCACCCACGTGCAGGCAGACGTGCCGGGTGATACGTTCTTTCCGGCATTCGATCCCACCCAATGGGTGGATGTACAGTGCGATGCGCAACCGGCGGATGAACGCAACGGCTACGCCATGACATTCGTGACGCTCGAACGGCGCAGCGCGCCGGAAGTGCCGCGCCAGCACTGACTACGAGCCCGCACGACTTTGTTTCATGTCGGCGTGACCTGCGTGCGCTGCGGCGTGCACGCACCGCTTCTGGCCGGTCCAGACGAATTAAAGACAACCGATGGCATCTATTGACGCCAAACGTAAAGTGATCTTCATTGCACTTGCACTAATCTTTGCCGGCGCGAGCGTTTTTATTTTCTACGGCGTTTACGAGCAAGCCAAGAGCGCCGCGATCACGAAGCTGGATCAACAAGAGATGATCTATGCCCGGCAGGCGGCCCGGGGCATCGAAGAGTACTTCGCAACTTGGACGGGGAACTTAACAGCCTTGTCACAGATGAATACCGTCGTCGTGGACGGTCCTGAAGGCGAAGCTGTACTGAAGCTATTCTACGAGACCAACCAGGCGCGGATCATGGAGATCACCCGCGTGGATGCGAAAGGCGTGATCCGCGATGACTTCCCCGACAGTAACGCGGTTGGATTAGATATCTCGAATCGAAAACACGTGGTTGCGCTGATACGGGAACACAAGCCCATGATCAGTGAGGTGTTCAGAACCATTGAGGGAACGGACGCGGTTGCTCTTCATGTGCCCGTCCTGCAGGGGGCCGAATTCAAAGGGTCGGTGGAAATCCTGGTCGACTTCCAGCGTCTTGCGAGGCGCTATCTTGATGTGGTCAAGGTCGGCCAAACAGGGTACGCCTGGGTGATCAGTCAGGAGGGAATCGTTCTTTACACACCAGTACCTGGTTTCACTGGCAAATCCATATGGGAAATCAACAAGGACAACCCTTCGGTAGCTGCCCTGGTGAGCGGAATGCTCCAGGGTCGCGAGGGTACCGGGGAATACACCTCTCAAAGTATCGCTGACCGGCGGGTGAGCCCGACCAGGAAATATGCGGTGTTTGTCCCTGTGCACTTAGGGAACACCTTCTGGTCAATTTGCGTGGCCTCGAGCGAACAGGATGTCTTTGCCGACCTGACGACGTTCCGCAATAAGCTGGCCGTGGGCACGAGCATTTTCTTCATCGTTGGCGTGGTATTGTCAACGCTCGGGGCAAGAGCATGGTTGATCGTCAAAGAACAGGAGAAGAACGCACGGGCGGAGCTGGAGATTGCGCAACAACGCCATCAACTGGCTCATCTCTCTCGCGTAAGTACGCTCGGCGAACTGTCAGGGTCGATCGTCCACGAAATAAGCCAGCCGCTCACCGCCAGCCTCAGCTACGCGCATTCGGCCCAAGGGCTCCTCGGTAAATCCGAACCAGATTTAAAAGAAGTGCGCGAGATCCTCAAGGACCTCGTGGCTGACAATGAACGAGCGGTAGAGGTCATACGGCGCCTGCGTCCGCTACTGAAGCGAGGCGTAGTGCAGTTCCAGCCCCTCAGTGCGAACGAACTGGTCGAGGAGGTGCTGAAGCTGCTGCGGAGCGAACTTACGGATCGAGGCGTCACCGTACATTCAGAACTCGCCCCAGGTTTGCCGCTTCTCCAGGCTGATCGAGTGGGACTGCAGCAAGTGCTAATCAACCTGGTCACGAACGCTTGCGACGCGATGGCCGACACGCCGCGTGAGGCTCGCGCTTTGACAATCCGCACCGGAGTGGACGGCAATGATTTCGTGTTGATCTCCGTTTGCGATGCCGGCCCCGGCATCGCCGAAGGGAAACTGGAACAGGTCTTTGAGCCCTTTTTCACCAGCAAGGCAAATGGCATGGGCTTAGGGCTGTCCGTCTGTCGCACGATCGTAACGGCCCACGGTGGAAAACTATGGGCTGAGCACAATTCGGATAGCGGTGCCACGTTTCGTCTATTGTTGCCGGTGAAACGGCGTAGAACTACACAGTTATGACTTTGGCCAAATTCGGGCGCGCTCAATATTCGGAAACTGCATGACGGATTGCCGAAGGTCGAGTGGAGACGCGCACGGCGCGATGTGCGCGGCATGGGGGAACGATCGGTGATGCGCTCGGGCGGGTACGCCGTCCCGCATGCGAGCGCTTGATTGCCGGGTCAACCACCCGGTCTTCCTTTATCGTGCAATGCGTGGCGCGGAGCGGTTTCCTGCCTTACGGCGAGACGTCCTGCACGATCCTCCCCGCGATCTGGCTGCGCTGAGTCCGCGAGTCCAGCGCGGTGTTCTGATATATCGCCTTGAGGAAGGCTTGATCCCATGCAGTCAGATGCCGGGGCCGAGCCTCCGGAGGCTCGGTAAACAATCGCAGGATTGTCGGCGCATCCCCAAGGTCGGTGGCAGACTGAATGTCCACCAAACCAACCATGGCGGCGTAATCGGCGAGTTGTCCCAGCTTGGCACCGTTCGTACGCGTCGTGTCGATCACGACGATCGCCAGTGACAAGCCGACCACCGACTCCATCGTCAGCCGCGAGTCGGTAAAGGTTTGCGTCGCGAAGCCGACTTTCGGGTCCGGGGCAACCCCGGCGCCCGCGTTGGCTGACTGCACGGGCCCATCCCGGCCGTAGATGACGCCGTTGTGCCACACCCGTACGACAGTGGGCGTCGACGGACTCAGAAACCGGTCGACCTGCGGAGGGCTCGCGTTTGCATCAAACAGTACAGCATCGCGGCCGTGCCAATCCTTCACCAACTGGTCGGCGTCCGGGGTGAAGACGACGATGAAGTTATAGGGTGAGCATCCCTGGGGCAGGATCTGTGCACCGGCAGCGGTGGCGATTTCCGGCACGCGCTTGAGCACGTACTGAGTCTCGGCATTCGGCATTCCCGTGACCGCCACGCACAGCGGTTCGCGGAAGCGCGCGATCGAATCGTGGTGGAACCGTGTGCTGTGAGTGAGCTTCTCAACGTAAGTGTGCACGGCCTGCTCGAGCTCCCGGCGGGCCTCAACCGTGACCCGCTGCGTCGGGTTGTCCGCCTGGCTCGAGGCGGCCTGAGCCGGCTCCGCCGCAGGAGAGCTGCCGGAGCTCGCCGGGCCTGGTACGGACGGCGATGGCGGACCTGCGCTGACCGGCAACGCGAGGCTCGCCGCGCACACCAAAGCTGCGAACGCGGCGGTCAGCGTCCCTTTCCGTGGCCTGCCGGTTCGGTCAAAGAGTTCTTTGGTCAGTCTGGCGTTCATCGCGCAGCTCCCTCACACGTTCATCAAGGCCAGAGTCGCGGCGCCTAGATTGCACAATGGTCCCGCGTCCTCGTTAGTGTAGGGCGGGCAGCCGCGCGCGGATCAGTGCTTCCGCGCGCTTATCATCCGGCCCGCGATCCTCGCCCGCATCGAGTTCCTCCAGCAGCCGCGCCTGGATCGCCCCGCGTCTGAGCGCCTCGGCGTAGGGGATCTCGGGGTGGAACATCACCATCGAGTAGCGCGGTATGAAACGCTCCGGAAAGCGCCGCTCGAGCGCCAGCGCGAGCGCCCGGCGCCGCACGAAGCTCGCATCCCGCACGCTGTCGCGCATCTCGGTGTAGTTCTCGAGCGCCATCTGCGCGATGGCCTCGGTGTTGGGCCGGCGCGCGGCCTCGAAAGCCGCGAAGACTTCTTCCCAGTCCGGGTTCGGTGCGAGCAGCGAATCGAGCACCGCGCAGTCCTCGAACGCTGCGTTCATGCCCTGGCCGTGAAAGGGCACGATGGCGTGGGCTGCATCCCCGAGCAGCAGCACGCGCCCGCTAAGCTGCCAGGGCGCGACGTGCACCGTGCACAGCTGGCCCTGGGGATTGCGCGCGAAGTCCTCGAGCAGCTGCGGCATGCGCGCGGCGGCATCGGGAAACTCGCGCTGGAAGAAGCCCTCGACGGCGGCGGGCGTATCCAGGGCGGCAAAACTTGCTCCCCCGGTGCGTGCCAGGAACAGCGTCGCCGTAAAGCTGCCGTCGGTGTTGGGTAGCGCGATCAGCATGAAGCCGCCGCGCGGCCAGATGTGCAGCGCGTTGCGCTCCAGGGCGTGTCCGGCGGCCACCGCGGGGATCGTCAGCTCCTTGTAGTCGTGGTCGAGCCAGTCCTCGCGCACGCGCGTCACTCCGGCGCCCGCAAGGCTTGCGCGCACAGCCGAGCCCGCCCCGTCGGTGGCGATGGTGGGGGCGAGGGCGAGCTCGCGGACAGCGCCGCTCGTGGCGTCGCGCAGACGCAGGCTCTGGAGGCTTGCGTCCGTTCCGAGGCATACCTGGTTGAAATGAACGCGCACCCCGGCATGGCGCGCAGCGGCCGCGATCAGCACGCGGTTAAGATCGGCGCGCCCGACCGACCAGATGACTTCGTGCTCGCGCTGCCCGTACGGCTGCAGTGTCGGCTCCCCGCACAGTTCGTGCACCATGCGGCCACGCATCGCGATGAGCAGCGGCCGCACCTCATCCATGACCCCGGCTTGCTCGAGCGCGTGCAGCCCACGCGCGGCGAGCGCGAGGTTGATGGAGCGGCCGCGCTCGGGCTGCGTCTGCCTGGGATCGGGACGGCGCTCGTACAGCGCCACCGTGAGTCCGCGGCGCGCCAGAAGCAGCGCCAAGAGTGCCCCGGCGAGGCCTGCGCCGACGATGTTCAGCGTGCGCGGCACGCCGCTCACGCGAGAACCTCGCGCAGTGCCTGTGCAAACAGCCACGCATCCGCGAAGCCGTTGTAGAGCGGCACGGGTGCCACGCGGATGATGTCCGGCGCGCGCCAGTCGCACACCATGCCGCGCTTGCCGAGGGTTTCGATCACCTGACGGCCGCGCGCCGTGCCACCCGCGATGCGCAGCGACAGCTGACAGCCGTGCTGCGCCGGATCGAGCGGCGTGATGATGTGCACGCGCGGTTCGAGCGGGCGCAGCAGCTGCGCGAGCCAGCCGGTGAGGGCGAGGGATTTCTCGCGCAGGGCGCCGATGCCGGCCTCCTCGAAAAGGGCGAGCGAGGCGATGAGCGGGGCGGCGGCGAGGATCGAGGGGTTGCTCAACTGCCAGGCGGCCGCCCCGCTGGCCGCCCGGAACTGCGGTTGCATGAGAAAGCGCGTCGGCTCCTCGTGTCCCCACCAGCCGGCGAGCCGCGCGCCGGGCAGCGCGCCACTGTGCCGCGTGCGCGGCTGCGCATCCGTGTGGCGCTGGTGCACGAAACAGCCGCCGATCGCGCCCGGTCCGCCGTTCAGGTACTTGTAGCTGCACCACACGGCGAAATCTGCATCCGTCGCGTGCAGTGCGAGCGGCACGTTGCCGATGGAGTGGGCGAGGTCAAAGCCTGCGATGCAACCGTGCGCATGCGCCGCGCGCGTGATGCGCGCGAGGTCAAACACCTGACCGGTGCGAAACTGCACTCCCGGCCACAAGACGAGCGCGATTTCCTCGCCCTGCGCGCGCAGGCATTCCTCGATGAGCTCCTCGGGCACCGTGTCCTCACCGGCACGGGGGGCGAGCTCGAGGAGCGTGCCCTCCGGCTCAAGTCCGCGCCAGGCGATCTGGGAGGCGACCGCGTGACGGTCGGAGGAGAAGGCACCGGCTTCGATCAGGATGCGCGTGCGCCGCCCCTGCGGGCGGTAGAAGCTCGCGAGCATCAGGTGCAGGTTCACGGTGAGGGAGTTCATCGCGACGACTTCGCCGGCACGCGCGCCGGTCAGCATCGCAAGGCCTGCGGTGAGGTTCTCGTGATACGGCACCCACGGGCGGCGGGCGTGCTCGTGACCCTCCACGCCAAGGTGCGCCCAGTCATCCAGCTCCTGGGCGATGACCGCGCGCGCGGCGAGCGGCAAGAGTCCGAGCGAGTGGCCGCACAGGTAGGTGAGCGCGGCACCGCGCTCATCCTGCGGCAGGGCAAAGCGCGCGCGCAACGCACGCAGCGGGTCGGCGGCATCGAGTGCCTGCGCCGATGCCAATGTCGGGGCGTCGCTCACGCTGGGCTCTCCAGCCGATACAGCAGCGGTCGGCTCGGCACCGCATCGCCGCCCAACGCCGGCACCTGCAGCTCAAGCAGATGCGCGCCATCGGCCAGCGAGTCCGGCACGTAGGCGAGCTCGGTGATCGTGGCATCGGGCCGCGCCGCGGAAGCGAGCGCGGTGGAGCCCGGGGGCAGCCCGAAGAACACCCGATGCGCGGTCATATGGCCCTCATCGTGCGCGCGATCGATCGAGGGCAGGTCGACAATCAGATGCAGGATGCCGCGCTCCACCAACAGCTGCGCTGCCTCGCGCGACAGGTACGCCGCGGCGTGTCCCGAGTAGTCGCGTGTGCGCTTTTCCGGCGGATTGGGCAGCGTGCGGATGACGAGTGCGCGCGCCTCGAAAGGCGCGCGCCCCCAGCTATGCTCGAGTGCGCGCCGCGTGATCAGCCGATCGTGCGCTTGTGGGGCCGGCTCGCTGCCCTCGCGCGCCGCGCCGGCGGCCTCCGGAGTGACCGACACCAGCAGCGCAGGGACGAAACCGGCAGGCACCACGCGGAAGGCCGCCACCGCCTCGCGGGTGAGGTGGCCGACGCACTCGGTGTGCGTGCCGTTGCAGTGCGGAATGAGCGTGATGACGTCGCAGTTGCAGCTCGCGCCGCGGTTGACCGCGCCACTGAAGGCGCCCACCTCCAGCGGCCGAGCGCTCGCCCGCGGGGCGCCGAAGTGCCGCGGCTGCGGCCCGGCAAAATCCAGCGGTACCGCCAGGTCCACCGGGTGCGACAGGTCCACGCGCACCTCGCGGCCGCCAAGACTGATGCGCGCGTGCAACCTAGCTGCGCTCCATCACCGTTCCGCAGCGCCCGCAGGTGCGCTTGGGCAGATTGCCAAAGAAGCGCTCGAACACCGGCGGGAACTGCTTCTCGATGTCGGTCAACACGAAGAACTCTTCGTACAGCTGGTGCCCGCAGTGCTCGCAGTACCACTGGAAACCATCCAGTTCCCCCGGCCGCCGCGCGCGCTCGATCACGAGCCCCACCGTGTTCGCCGGCCGCTGCGGCGAGTGCGGCAAGCCCGGTGGGATGAGCAGCACCTCGCCGGCGCGGATCGGCACGTCCACCTGCCGCCCGTCCTGCATGGTCTTAAGCACCATGTCCCCCTCGAGCTGGTAGAAGAATTCCTGTCCGGGATCGACGTGGTAGTCCTTGCGGGAGTTTGGTCCCCCGACCACCATGATGATGAAGTCGCCGTCGCGGAACACGCGCTTGTTGCCGACCGGGGGCTTCAAGAGCGCGCGGTTGGCGTCGATCCATTGCCGGAAATTAAAAGCGTGCAGGGATTCCATGTCTCCTCCGTGCCTTTCGCGTATGTTACGCGCTGCCGCGGTAGGCGGCAGGAGGATGCTGATGCAGGCACGGTTTAACGGCTGCGCCGTAACGCGCGCGCTCGCTGTCGCGATGGCGCTGATGCTGATCACGGGCTGCGCGCACCTGCACTGGCCCTGGCATCACGCGCCACCGCCGCCCCCCGCGCCGGTGCACGAGCTGGATATGAGCGGCGCGGGGGACGCAGGTTTCCCGCAGTACTGGAAGCGCAATACGCTGCTCGTGGACCTGCGCGGCGCCAGCGCCAGCGGCAGTGCCGTCATGAAGCCAATCGCCGGTACCACCTGGCCGGTGCGGCTCGGGTTTCGCGTGACACCCGGGGCATTCGGCACGCTCGAGGTGCGCGGCGAGCAGCGGGTGCTGCTGCCGATCAGCGCCAGCGGCGCGGCGCCGATCGAGCTGGAACTTCCTCCCGGGGTCTATACCGCGAAAACGCCTGAGATCACCGTGAGCTGGGGGCCCGGCGGGGTGGCGAGCCCGTAACGGAACTCTTTAGTCCGCGCCGACGCGCTGGTGTGCGGCGCACGGCACGCAGGCGGGCGGCTCCTCGCGGTCAAGATCGAGCGCGGTGAGTGTGCCGCCCCACACGCAGCCGGTGTCCAGTCCAATGATGCCCGCGCGCTGCACCAGCCCAAGCGCCGACCAGTGCCCGAAGATGACGCGCGCCTCGCGGCTCTTGCGCTCGGGGTGCTCGAACCAGGGACGCAGCGGCGAGGGCGCAGGCGGGGGCGCCCCCTTGATCGCAACATCGATGCGCCCCTCAGCCGTGCACAAGCGCATCCGTGTCAGCACGTTGATCGTGAAACGCAGCCGCGGCATGCCCTCGAGGCGCGGGTCCCAGTGGTCCGGCTCGTCGCCGTACATGTGGTCAAATACGGCGCGCGCGTCGCGCTTGAGCGCGACGCTCACCTCGGTCGCGAGGCGCAGCGTCAGGGCGACGCTCCACTGCGGCACGACCCCCGCGTGCACCATGAGGTCGTTGCCGTGGGCGTAGGCGAGCGGCCGGCTGATGAGCCATTCGAGCAGCGCCTCGCGGTCGGGCGCGGCGAGTACCTCATCCACAGTGTCGGAGCGGCGACGGCGGTGCGCGCCGTGGGCGAGCGCCAGCAGGTGCAGATCGTGGTTGCCGAGCACGACGATGGCGTTGTCGGCGAGGGAACGCACGAGGCGCAGCGTGGCGAGCGAGCGCGGTCCGCGATTCACCAGATCCCCCACGAACCACAAGCGGTCGCGATCGGCCGAGAAGCGGATCTTCTTTAAAAGCGCGCGCAGCTCCTTCTCACACCCTTGTACGTCGCCGATCGCA
>DATHLO010000239.1:0-2950 GCA_035488075.1 Steroidobacteraceae bacterium
CGACAACTTCAGCGGCGAGATCGGCCGTTTCACGCCCGCGCTCATCGCCGGTCTGCGCGAGCGCGGCATTGAGCTCAAGCCCGGGCACGCGGAGAACTCCGGCCTGCACGGGATCCTGCGTCACGCGGACGGTACCTACGAGGGGGCGGCCGATTCGCGCCGCGAGGGCGTGGCGCGCATGCAGTCGCCGCCACAGAAATCGCAGAAGCACGCCGCGGCTGCCAACTGAGGCCCCCGCGCAGCGCCGCCCGCGGCGCTTGCGACGCCTGCCGGGCTTGCGGAGACCCTCGCGCTTGGCTCGGGCGAGCGCCGGGGCGCGCACGGCAACTCGTGCGCAGCAACCGGGTGGTTTAGTGCGCGCCGCCCGGGGTGTTGGCCGCTTTCGGAAAGCCTAAGTCGTCCGCCCCACCCCAGCGCGTCCAGCGGCCAATCACCAGGTCGGGGTAGTCGCGCCGGCCGATGCTGCCGTTGTAGCGCGCGAGTGCGCGGCGTACGTCGTTGTGCTCGTAGCCGAGATAGAAGCGCAGGATCGCGCAGCCCATGTGGATGTTGGGTGCGACGTGCACCAGCTCGTAGCGATGCAGCCCCAGGCGCTCGGGCCAGAAGGGCATCACCTGCATCAGTCCCACCGCGCCCGCGTTCGACACCGCCCAGCGATCAAAGCGGCTCTCGACGTCGATGAGCGCCATGACCAGCCCCGGCGGCAGCCGTGCCTCGCCGTAGCGGTGGGTCTCGCAATACACCTGCTTGAGGATATCGACGCGCTCTTCTTTTTCCTTCACCAGGGTGCGCAGGCGCGGCTCCATGAGCGTGTACCACACCGCCGAGTCGTACTGATCCGTGAAGCACTGCGCCTGGGAGATCGCCTTTTCGATGACGGCCTTGAGCTCCGGGTCGCGCTGCTGATCGGCGCGCGCGCTCGGCAGCAGCGCCGGCAGCAGCATCAGCAGCAGCGCCGCGCCGCGCCGCGCTGCACGGCGCACCCGCTCAGGCAAGGCGCGCGCGGATGAAGGCGAGGGCCTCGGTGAGCGGGAACTCGGTGCTAACCGTGTCACGCCGCCCGCGGTACTCGAGCTTGCCCGCTTCCAGGCCGCGCTCGGCGATGACCAGGCGGTGCGGGATGCCCAGAAGCTCCGCGTCGGCGAACTTGACCCCGGGACGCGCGTCGCGGTCGTCGCACAGCACCTCGATGCCGGCGGCGGTGAACTCGGTGTACAGCTGGTCGGTGAGCTCGCGGACACGGGCGGATTTTTGCAGGTTCAGGGGTACCAGCACCACCTGGAAAGGTGCAATCGGCGCCGGCCAGATGATGCCGCGGTCATCGTGATTCTGTTCGATGGCCGCGGCCACGACGCGCGTCACACCTATGCCGTAGCAGCCCATGAGCAGCGCCACTTCCTGGCCCGACTCATCGAGCACGAAGGCCTTCATGGGCCGGCTGTACTTGTCGCCGAGCTGGAAGATGTGTCCCACCTCGATACCGCGGGCAATCCTGAGGCGGCCCTTGCCCGAGGGGCTCGGATCACCTTCGACCACCTTGCGCAGGTCCACCGCCACGGCTCCGGGCACGTCGCGCTCCCAGTTCACGCCGGTGAGATGCATATCCTTCTCGTTCGCCCCGCTGACGAAGTCCGACAGCGCGAACGCACTGTGATCGGCGTACACGCGGCACTTGAGGCCCACGACGCCGACGTAGCCCGGTTCGGTGCCGCTCGCCTCGAGCACGCGCTCGGGACTCGCCATGCGCAGCGGCGTGGCAACGCCTGCAAGCTTGTGCGCCTTGAGCGCGTTCAGCTCGTGGTCGCCGCGCAGCGCCAGCGCAACCACGCCACCCTCGCTGCCCTCGACGATCAGGGTCTTCAGGCAGCGCGCCGGGGACACCTTGAGGAAGGCTGCGAGGTCGGCGATCGTGCGTGCGCCGGGCGTGGCCACCTTGCGCAGCATCTCCTGCGGCGCCGCTCGGGGCGTGGCCGGCGGCAGCGCTGCGGCCGCCTCGAGGTTGGCAGCGTAATCGTCGCCGTCGGAGAACACGATCGCATCCTCCCCGGAGGCGGCGAGCACGTGAAACTCCTGGCTGACATCCCCGCCGATGGCGCCGGAGTCCGCGCGCACCGCGCGGAAGGTGAGTCCCGTGCGCGTGAAGATGCGCGTGTAGGCATCGAACATGGCGCGATAGCCGGCCGCGAGCGAGGCGGCATCGAGGTGGAAGGAGTAAGCGTCCTTCATGAGGAACTCGCGTGCGCGCATGACACCAAAGCGCGGCCGCACCTCGTCACGGAACTTGGTCTGGATCTGGTAGAAGTTTACCGGCAGCTGGCGGTAGCTCTTAAGCTCGCGCCGGGCGATATCGGTGATCACTTCCTCGTGCGTGGGTCCGGCCACGAAGTCACGCTCGTGCCGATCCTTGATGCGCAGCAGCTCCGGCCCGTACTCGCTCCAGCGTCCCGATTCCTGCCACAGCTCCGCGGGCTGCACCACCGGCATCACCAGTTCCAGGGCGCCGGCGCGGTTCATTTCCTCGCGGATGATGTGCTCCACCTTTTTCAGCACTCGCAGGCCCATGGGCAGCCAGCTGTACAGCCCCGCCGCCAGGCGCCGGATGAGCCCCGCGCGCAGCATGAGCTGATGGCTCACGACCTCCGCCTCGGCGGGGGTTTCCTTCACGGTGTTGATCGGATACTGGGAAAGCCTCATCGGCGGGCGCTTTGCTTCTTGCATCCAGAGGGAAGCTGGCATCTTAACAGGAGCCCCCTGATAAGATTGCCGCCGTGACAAGCGACCTTCCGGAAACGAGCCGCCCGCGCCGCAAGGGCATCTACCTGCTGCCGAACCTGCTGACCACGGGCTGCCTGTTCTCGGGCTTCTACGCGGTGGTTGCGGCCATCGACAAGCACTTCGATCACGCTGGCATGGCGGTGTTCGCGGCGATGATCTTCGACACCCTCGACGG
>DATHLO010000240.1:0-4407 GCA_035488075.1 Steroidobacteraceae bacterium
CGAACTCATCTGCATCGCCCTTACCGATGCGAGCGTGCTCGCCGAGGCGATCGGGCGCGCCGATGTGATCGCGGTCGGCCCCGGGCTCGGACGCTCCGCCTGGGCGAAGAGCGCGCTCGATGTCGTGCTCGATTCCGGCAAGCCCCTGGTCGTCGATGCCGATGCACTCAATCTTCTGGCCGAGGGCCGCGCGCTGGCGCGCGAAGACTGGATCCTGACACCGCATCCGGGGGAAGCCGGACGGCTGCTGGGCGTGAGCGCGCAGGACATCCAGCACGATCGCCTGACCGCCCTTGATCGGCTTCTCGAGCGCTTCCACGGCACGATCGTGCTCAAGGGCGCCGGTACCTTGGTAGGTGCGCGCGGCCGCACCCCGGGGGTTTGCGAGCGCGGCAATCCGGGCATGGCGACCGCGGGCACCGGGGATGTGCTGACCGGTGCGATCGCCGGAATCCTCGCGCAGTGCCACGATCACTGGGCCGCGGCGCGGGTCGGGGTGCTCGTGCACGCGATGGCCGGCGATGCGGCGGCGCGTGCCGGAGAGCGCGGGGTGCTGGCCGGGGATCTCACGCGCGAGCTGCACCACTGCGTGAATCTCTAAGGGCGCTCGTGCGCCAGATCGCCCGCAGCGAGCAAGACACCGAGGAGTTGGGCGCGCGACTGGCGCGCGCCCGTCCGGTGGTGCGCGAGTTCGCGGTGCTCTTTCTGACCGGGGAGCTGGGCGCGGGCAAGACGACCCTGGTGCGCGGGTTCCTGCGTGCGCAGGGCATCACCGTCGCCGTGCGCAGCCCCACCTACACGTTGGTCGAGCTCTACCGCTGCGGCGACCTCAGCGTGCTGCACGCGGATCTTTTTCGCCTGCGCGATCCGGGTGAGCTGGATGCGCTCGGACTGCGCGAATGGGCACAGAACGGTTACCTGTGGCTCATCGAGTGGCCGGAGCGCGGCCAGGGGCATCTGCCGCCCCCTGACCTCACCCTGTCATTTCATGTCTTGGGCGAGGCGCACGCCATCGATATTCAGGCACATTCCACCGTAGGAGAGCACTGGCTGCAGGAACTTGCCGCCGCCTAAATCGTCACGCTAAAGAGGGCGCTTAGGATGGCGCCTTGAAATGGTGACCCCGACGCCGTAGATTACGCACAAGGTAGTGCTGCGAACTCAATGATAAAAAAGGTCTTTTATGGGGGGATGCCTGCCGCACTGCTCGGCGTGTTGGTGTGGGCCCCGCTCGCAGCGGCCGAACTGCGCGGGATGCAGCTCTCCGCCGGCGCCGACTCGGCCCAGGTCACGCTTGATCTGGACGAGGCGGTCGTCGAGAAGGTTTTCACCCTCGAGCGCCCGGATCGCATCGTCATCGACCTCAGCCATACGGGCCATGCGGCGCGCCTGAGCCTGCCGGCGCCGGCCGGCGTGGTGACCGCGGTGCGCTGGGGGCCGCAGCCGGGCGGCACACTGCGGGTCGTGCTGCAGATGAAATCCCCCTTGGCGCCGCACAGCCGCTGGACGGGCGCGGAGGGCCGGGGCCGGCAGTTGGTGTTGGTGCTGGGTGAGGTGCCCACGGCCCCGGCGCAGGCGGATGTGCGCGCCGTGCATGCCGTGCACGCACCCGATGAGGGTAGCCGCGACGTCATCGTCGCCGTGGATGCCGGTCACGGCGGCCAGGATCCGGGGGCCATCGGACGCGGCGGTACGCGCGAGAAGGACGTGACGCTGGCGATTGCGCGTGCGCTCGCGGAGCGTATCAACGCCCAAGCCGGCATGCGGGCGGTGCTGACCCGCGACCGGGACGAGTTTCTGGAACTGCGCGACCGCATCCACCGCGCCCGCCTCGCGCGCGCCGACATGTTCGTGTCCGTGCACGCGGACTCGATCAGCGACCGCAGTATTTCCGGGGCCTCCGTCTACGTGCTCTCGGTGCACGGGGCCTCCAGTGAGGCCGCCCGCTGGCTGGCCGAGCGCGAGAACGCGGCAGACCTCATGGGCGGTGTGCGCCTGGATGACAAGGGTGCTCTCGCCCCGGTGCTGCTGGATGCCACCCAGAGCGAGATCATCGGCGTGAGCGCGAGTGCTGCGGAACGTGTGGTGGGCGCCCTGGAGAACGTCGGTGAGGTACGCAAGGCTCAGGTGCAGCACGCCGGCTTCGTCGTGCTGAAGTCCCCCGACATCCCTTCCATGCTGGTCGAGACCGCCTATATCTCCAATCCCGAGGAGGAGCGGCGCCTGAGAAGCGTGAGCCAGCAGGCGCGGCTGGCCGATGCGATCGCGAGCGGCATACGCAGCTTCTTCGTACAGAACCCCCCGGACGGCACGCGCTTCAAGCAGCAGCGGCGTGACACCCTGGCCAGTGCCGCGGATGCGTCCGCCGGCCCCGCCACCCCCTAGAGCGTACGAGCGGGCGGCAGCGGCCGCCGCGAGCGCAGGTTTCGCCTGTAAACTTGGGCGCCTGCATGCCTATCCGTATTCTTTCCGGCGAACTTGTCGATCAGATTGCCGCCGGCGAAGTGATCGAACGGCCGGCTTCGGTCGTTAAGGAGATTGTCGAGAACAGTCTCGATGCCGGAGCGACGCGTATCGAGATCGACGTGGAGCGCGGTGGGGTGGGGCTCGTGCGGGTGCGCGACGACGGTCGCGGCATCGACGCGCAAGAGCTGCCGCTCGCACTCGCGCGTCACGCCACCAGCAAAATCACTTCGCTCGATGAGCTGGAGGCGGTGACTACCCTCGGCTTTCGCGGCGAAGCACTGCCTTCGATCGGCTCGGTAGCGCGGCTGCGCATCGCCTCACGGGTCGCCGGGGCGCAGGCTGGGGCCGAGATTCTCTGCGAGGGCGGGCTGCACGCTGAGGTGCGGCCGGCCGCCCAACCCCCCGGCACCACCGTCGAGGTGCGGGACCTGTTCTTCAACGTGCCGGCGCGACGCAAGTTTGTGCGCAGCGACGCCACGGAGCTTTCCCACATCGCCACTCTGGTGGAACGTCTGGCGCTGTCGCGTTTCGACGTGAGCTTCCGTCTGCGCCAGGGCACTCGGGTATTGCTCGACGCCCCCGCCGTGGGCGCCGCGGGAGACGAGCGGATGCGTCTCGAGCAGGTGCTGGGCCAGGATTTTGCCGCCGCCGCCATCGCGGTGCGCCACGCCGCGGGACCCGTGTTGCTGTCCGGCTGGGCCGGGCTGCCGACGCGCTCGCGCGCGCAGGCCGACCAACAGTTCTGGTTCGTCAATGGCAGAAGCGTGCGCGACCGGCTGCTGATGAACGCGGTTCGACTGGCGTACCGCGACGTGCTCTACCATGGCCGGCATGCGGCCTACGTGCTGTACCTGACACTTCCCCCGCAGCTGGTCGACGTCAACGCGCATCCGGCGAAGCTCGAGGTGCGCTTCCGCGACAGCCGGCAGATCCATGAGTTCGTCTTCCGCGCGCTCGAGCGGGCGCTGGCCGACACCAAGCCTGATCTGACGTCACCGGCCGCCCCGGCGGGTGCCTTGGAGGGTTTGCGCACGCACGAATCGACCCCATCCGGCGGGGAGGGAAACGGCGGCGGCGGGCCCGCTCCGGGGGCTTCGCTGCCGCTCTATAGCGCCACGCGCGATCCCTGGCAGCTCGTGGCCGCGGTGCGCGGGCCCACGGCGGCTGCGGCCGTCGGGTTGCCGCAGGGGGAGGAGCCTCTGGGCACCGCGCTGGCGCAGCTGCATGGCGCCTACATCCTGGCGCAGAACCTCGAGGGCATGGTGCTCGTCGACATGCACGCCGCCCACGAGCGTGTGCTGTACGAGCGCTTCAAGGCTGAGCGGCAGCGCTCCGCTTTAGCCTCCCAACATCTGCTCGAGCCGATCGTGCTCGAGGTCAAGGCGCACGAACTGGCACGGATTCTCGAAGAGCGCGCGCAGTGGGAGGCGGCCGGGTTTGAAATCGATGCCCTGGGAGACACGCGGCTCGCGCTGCGGCGCGTACCGGCCGTGCTGAGCCTGCGCGAGATTCGCGCGGTCGTGACGTCGCTGCTCGCCGATCTGGCCCTCGATACCCGGACCCACCACCTGGAAGGCGCCGCCGACCGCTTCCTCGGCACGCTCGCCTGTCGCAGCGCGATTCACGCCCACCGCCGCCTGAGTATCCAGGAGATGAATGCGCTGCTGCGCCAGATGGAAGCCACCGAGCGGGCCAACCAGTGCAACCACGGCCGCCCCACCTGGACGCGCCTCACGCTGCAGCAGTTGGACCAGCTGTTCCTGCGGGGCCGCTGAGTGTCGGGCGCGCGCCGCGCGGCGGCGGAGCGGCTGCCCGTGCTCGTGCTCACCGGGCCCACCGGTGCGGGCAAGACCGACTGGGGCATCGCGCTCGCCGAGCGCGCGCCGGTGGAGATCGTCAGCGTCGACTCGGCACTCGTCTACCGCGGGCTCGACATCGGCA
>DATHLO010000241.1:0-6581 GCA_035488075.1 Steroidobacteraceae bacterium
CTCGAGCCAGTTCTTGAAGCCGCGGATCAGGTTGCGGCCGGATTCCGCGGCCGTGCGCTGCAAGAGCTCCGGGTTGGTGGTGAGAAAGTTCGCCGGCGAGGCGGCCTCCAGCAGCATGCGTCCGGCGAAATTCGCGCGTGACAGCGCCGGGTCGTTCTTACCGGGCGCCGGCTCGAGCGCCTGCTGCCACCATGAGGCCCAGTTGGCATAGGCGCGCGCGTAGGCGTTGAAGGGCCACACGTTCCAGGCGCTGCCGGCAAACCCCAGGCTCTCGTGTCCGGGCGCGAGCGGCGCGCCCGCGGCCGCGCGCGCGAGGAACTGCCAGCTGTCGAGCGTCTTCTCGTAGGCACTCTGCGCGAGCTCGGCCTGCCGGTCCGGGTGTGCGGCCAGATTCAGATACCAGTCCCACCAGGCGCTGGCGTAGTCATCCGGAGCCAGACCGCCGGAGACGGCGGCGAGCTGCGCCCGCAGCTTCCGCTCGGTGTCGCTGAGGCTCGGCGGAGCAGGTTCTAGTTCAGGTTCAGGCGCGGGCTTGCCCGTGCGAGCCTCGGGCTGAGCATTATTCTTCGCTGGATCTTCCAAGGCGGTACCCCCTCAAAAGGTAAACACACCCGGGGCTTGCGCCCCGGGTGTGCACTACCGCCAAAGATATCAGGCTGCTTTCCGTGCTTGCACTGCCTTCGCGGCCATCTCATTGCCGAACTGGCTGATCTTGGTCTGGATCTCGGACGTTACCGTCGCGAATTCCTCAGCCCGGGCGCGCAGCTTGTCCACCAGCTGGGTGGTGAGCTCGCTGTGCTTGCTCAGCAGCTCGCTCGGCGTGCTGGCGACGAAAGCCGCGTTCACGCGCGCAAGCCCCGACTCGAGCACGTCGCCGGCGACGGCATACTGCAGACGCGCCAGACGCTCGAACGTCTTGAAGCCTTCCTGCTGGGCCTTGAGGACGGGCGCGAAAGCATCGCGGGCCGCGCTGATCATCTTGCTGGGATCGAAATTGGTGTCGGTCATGTTCGCTGTCTCCTGTACCGGTTGCGGTATGGGGAGCATTTTACTGAATTTTGTATGCAGTGCAAGAGAAATTTATAGGGGCTTTCATCCGGGCGCTATACGGCATTTAAGTCATTGATAGTTACGGATTATTACAAATACATCCCCGACGCTATGTCGAGCCATTATTTTGCACCGCATTAGCTCACATGCGCAGGCCGGCGTCGATTTCGAGCACGCGCCCGGTGAACAGCTCGCTCTCGAAGATGAATTCAACCGCCTGGGCAATCTCTTCGGGCTCACCGAGGCGCCCGAGCGGAATCGGTGCGGTCATCTTGGCGAGGGCCTCCGGTTTCATCGCCTCCACCATCGGGGTGCGGATGAATCCGGGCGCGACCGCGCCCACGCGGATCTGATAGCGCGCGAGCTCCTTCGCCCACACCACCGTCATCGCCGCCACCCCGGCCTTGGCGGCGGTGTAGTTGGTCTGCCCGATGTTGCCCGCGCGCGAGATGCTGGAGATGTTGACGATGACGCCGCCGTGGCCGAGGCGAATCATGTGCGTGGCGGCCTCGCGCGCGCACAGGAAGACTCCGGTGAGGTTCACGTCGATGACCGCCTGCCACTGCTCGAGGGACATCTTGTCGATGAGCTTGCCGTCCTTGACCTTCACCAGCAGCGCATCGCGCACGACGCCGGCGTTGTTGATAAGGCCATCGAAGCGGCCGAACTCTGAGGCCACCTGAGCGAACGTGCTGACCACCTCAGCCTCGCGCGCGACATTCGCCAGGTAGCTGCGCGTGGTGCTGCCCTCCTCGGTGCAGCGGCGCTGCGTTTCCGCGAGGCCTTCGCTGTTGGTGTCAAGCAGTGCCAGCTGCGCGCCGCTGCGCGCGAAGTGCAGCGCGAGCGCGCGGCCGATGCCGCGCCCGGCGCCGGTTACCACGAGAGTCTTGTCACGAACGTCCACGTTGGCGGTTACTCCTGATTTTTCGGGGTTTGCTCGCGGGCAGCCGGCGCGTGGCCCGGCGCCCGCAATTAAGGCTTGGCTTAGCGTCAGCCGCGGCGCTTGCCGGTGTCGGTTTTGCCGGGCTTGTCGGCGCCCGCGGGCGCGGCGGCGGGGCTGAAGGCGGAGAGCATGGACGCCTGCATCTTGGCCCACATCTCCATGTTCTGGCGCGCCATCTCCGCCATCGGCGCCATCGGGGTCTCGAGTGCCTTCGCCATCTCGGCCTGCATGAGGTTCTGCTGTCGCAGCAGTCCCCCGATGCTCTGTTCGAGATAGGAGGTGAGCATCTGCTGAATCGGGTTGCCGTAGAAGCGGATGATCGCCTCCAGCAGCTGCGTGCTTAACACGGGAGTTCCGAACTGCTCCTGGGTGGCGATGATCTGCAGCAGGATGCTGCGCGTGAGGTCCTCGCCGCTCTTGTCGTCCACGACCTTGATCTTCTGACCCTGGGCGATGAGCTTGCGCAGGTCATCGAGCGTCACATGGCGGCTGTCCTGCGCGTCGTACAGGCGCCGGTTGGCGTATTTGCGTATCAGGCGTTCTTCGGCCATGGTTGAGTGTCTTTCAGCTGCGCGCCGCACTGCCGTAGGCGTTGGTACCGCGCGCAAGGCGGCGTGGATAGTAGCCCCAGTGTATGCAGCGCACAATGATCCCCTTCACACAGACGTTGTCGGTGCAGTACGCATGAAAGACTGGTTTATACTGAGTCTCATCTACTCTGTTTGGATGATGTCGTAAGCTTCCCCAACAAAGTTTTTGCAGCGCATACAGCATATGGAAAGCCAATTTTCAGGCGGCGAGTTCAAACCCGAGGAGCTCTACAAGGCTTCCGCGGAGCGCTTCTTCGAGCTGCTGAAGACGTTCGCTGCGCCGAGCCCGGCGGCCGGCGGTGCGGCGCACGACTGGTCGCAGATGGCCGGTCCCCTTGCGACGCAGCTCGAACAATGGCTGCGCATGTCGCAGTCCGCGGGGAGCTGGTTCTCCGCGCCGGGCGCTGCGGCCGCAGCGCCCGGATTTATGGGATCGCAGTGGCCGTTTGGCCCGCTGCCGCTTGGGCCTGCCGCCGTGCAGAAACCCGAAACACAGCGCATCTGGGAGCTCGCGGCGCGTTTCGCACAACTGCAGACACAGCTCGCCGCGCACTGGGGCGAGATTGCGCGCAGCGCCGCGCAGCGCTTCATCGCGCGCGCCGGTGTCCCCTCAGCCCCGCCGTCGCTGGAACAGACCCTGAAGCTCTACGAGCTGTGGGTAGCGTGCGCGGAAGAAGCCTATGCGGCCACGGCGCGCGGCGAGGACTTCAGCCGCCTGCAAAGCGAACTTGCCAATGTGTCCGCGGCAATCCTCGTCGAGCAGCGTCGCCACGCGGAGAGTCTGGCGAAAGCGTTTGGTCTGCCGACGCGCAACGAGGTGGATGTGCTGTACGCACACGTTAAGGAGCTGAGTCGTCGGCTCGCCGAACTTGCCGCCGGATCAGCGCCGCCGCAGCGCCCGGCCGCGCGCGCCAAGAGCGCCAAGACCGCCAAGGCCGCCCGCACCAAAGGCTCTGCCCGTAAGCGCCGAGGCCGTGCTTGAATGTCGCTTCCGCTCTGGGCGGTGGAATATTCCCGGAACTTGCGCTGCGCCTGAGTGAGACGGTCACGCGCCTGCAGGCTGCGCGCGGTGTGAGCGTCGGCTGCTCGCAGAAGCGCGCGGTCTTCAGCTTGGGCAAGACCACCCTGTACGAATACCTGCCGCTCGCGCCGGCGCGCGCCGGGCACCTGCCGATCCTCATCTGCTTTGCGCTCGTCAACCGCCCCTACGTGCTCGATCTGCAGCCCGAGCGCTCGCTCGTGCGACGTCTGCTCGAGGCAGGCCTGGGCGTCTACCTCATCGACTGGGGCGACCCGGACGAGGCCGACCGCCACACCGATCTTGAGGACTACATCGAGCAGCACCTCGGCGGTTGTGTGCGTCACGTGCTCGGCAGCAGCAGCGGCGAGGCGCTGAATCTGCTCGGGGTGTGCCAGGGGGGCGTGCTGAGTCTTTGTTATACGGCGCTGCACAGCGCGCACGTCGCGCGCCTCATCACGATCACCACCCCGGTCGACTTCCACACCCCTGCCAATCTGCTCAGCCGCTGGGTGCGCGGGGTGGATACGGAACTCCTCGCCGCCTGCGGCAACGTGCCGGGCGAGGTGCTGAACGGGCTGTTCCTCGGCCTCATGCCGTTTCGTCTGACGCAGGAGAAGTACGTACGGCTGCTCACCGGCCGACCCGAGCAGCGCGCGGTCGAGGACTTTGTGCGCATGGAGCGCTGGATCTTCGACAGTCCGCCGCAGGCGGGTGCTGCGCTCGCGCAGTTCGTGCGCTGGTTCTACCAGGAAAACGCATTCGTGCACGGCACGCTGCGCATTGCGGGTGAGCGCGTGGACCTTGCGCGCGTGCAGCAGCCGCTCCTCAACCTGTACGCGCTGGACGATCATATCGTGCCGCCGGACGCCTCGGCCGCGCTCAGACGCTACATCGGCAGCCGCGATTACACCGAACACGCGATCCGCACCGGTCACATCGGCATGTATGTGAGCGGGGTGGCGTGCAAGGAGATCCCGCGCCGCATCGTGGCCTGGCTCGAGGAGCGCCGCTAGCACCCGCTGAAGGTGCCGCGGGGCACGGCGCCCGAGGCCGCCCCTTTAATAGCCGTGGCTCACATCCACCACCGCAAGCAGGGGTTCACCGGCCGTATAGCGACGCAGGTTCTCGCGCAGCAGCGCGATGCGCTGCTGCTCGGACACGGAAGTGTTGGCCGAGATGTGCGGCGTGATGATGACGTTCGGCAGGCGCCACAGCGGGTTATCGGCGGGCAGCGGCTCCGGGTCCACCACGTCCAGGCCCGCGCCGGCGAGCTTGCCGGCGCTGAGCGCCGCGATGAGGTCGGAGGTCACCACGCTCTTGCCGCGGCCGACGTTGAGAAAATACGCGCTCGGCTTCAGGGTCCTGAAGAATGCCTGGTCGAAAAGGCCGGTGGTCTGCGGCGTGAGCGGGGTGCAGTTGACCACGAAGTCCGCTTCCGCGGCGAGCTTGAGCAGCTCATCCGGCAGCCCGACGTAGCTTACGTAGTCCGGGCCGTTGCGGCCGCTCGCGCGCGTGGCGATCACACGCATGCCGAGTGCGTGGGCGCGTTTGGCCACCTCGGTGCCGATGCCACCCAGGCCGACCACGAGCACCGTCTTGCCCTCAAGATCGTTAAGCATCGGGGCGGCGTCCTGTTCCCAATGAGCCGCCTGCTGCTCCTTGAAGAAGTAATTCAGGTGCCGGCTCAAGGCGAACATCACGGCGATGACGTGCTCGGCCATGCTCGGTGCTGCGATGCGCTGCATGTTGGTGAGGATGAGGTGCCGCTCTTGCACGAGAGGCTGCTGCACGCACCGCTCGACGCCGGCGGCGAGCCACTGAATCCACTGCAGGTGCGTCGCCTTGCCGAGCACGTCCGCGGAGCACAGCCCGAACGCTGCATCCGCGGCCGCGATGTCACGCGCGCTCGCCTGCGGCAGCTCGATGAACTTCACCCCCGGGGCCACCTCGCGCAGGGGAGCGAGCTGATCGTGCAGCGCGGGTGAGACCAGAATCAGTTTCGGAGCGCGCCAGCCGGGGTGCTCGCGCACCGGCGGCCCCGAAGGCTGCAGGCCCAAAGACTCCAGCGTGGCGGGCGCTGGCGGTGTTGGCGCGTCGGCGACGCCGGCCGGTCCGAGCGTCACGGACAACAGCAGCGCCGCGGCACGCAGCCCGTACGCGCTGCAAAGTGCAAATCCCGGCCGTTTCATCGTCAGCTGCCTCCCGAGGGCGGCCGTTCAGCGGCCGCAATATGAGGTTCTTCTTCTTGTGCCCCCGACTGAAGCGGGAACTCTACGCCATCCCGCCGCTTACCGAGATCACCTGCGCGGTGACGTAGGCGGCATCCTCGGAGGCAAGGAATGAGACTACACCTGCCACCTCCTCGGGAAGGCCCACGCGGTTCATGGGCACCAGCCGTTCGATGGCCTTCGCATCGAACAGCCCCGCGGTCATCGGCGTGCCGATGATGCCCGGCGCGACCGCATTCACCGTGATGCCGCGGGTGGCGACTTCGAGTGCGAGCGCTTTGGTGGCCGAGTTCAGGGCCCCCTTGGCGGCCGCGTAGTTCACCTGGCCCTTGTTGCCGATGAGGGCGGCGATCGAGGAGACGTTCACGATGCGTCCCCAGCGGGTGCGGATCATCGGCAGCAGCAGCGGCTGGGTGGCGTTGAAGAAGCCGTTGACGGACACGTCGATCACCCGGTGCCACTGCTGCGCGCTCATGCCCGGCAGCACCGCATCATCGTGCAGGCCGGCGTTGTTGACGAGGATCTGGATCGGGCCCGCCTCGAGCACCTCTTCGAGCACCGCGCGCGTGGCGGCGCCCTCGGTGATGTCGAAGCTCACGACGCTCGCTGCCCCCCCGCTCGCGCGGATCTCGCCCACCACGCGCGCGGCCATCTCGGCGCCGCGATGCGCGTGCACGTACACGTGATGTCCGTCGCGCGCCAGGCGCCGGCACAGCGCGCTGCCGATGCCGCCGCTACCGCCGGTGACG
>DATHLO010000242.1:0-14370 GCA_035488075.1 Steroidobacteraceae bacterium
ACCAAGCAGGGCTACCTCTTCATTCTCAACCGCGAGACCGGCGAACCGCTGGTCCCGGTCGCAGAGCATCCGGCGCCCCAGGCGGGGGCGGTCGCGGGAGAGCACCCCGCGGCGACGCAGCCGGTGCCGACGAATGAAACCTACGTACTGCAGCGGCCGAAGCTCACCGAAGAGGACATGTGGGGCTTCACGCCGTGGGATAAAGCCAAGTGTAAGCAGATGTTCCGTAAGTACCGCTACGAAGGCGCATTCAGTCCGCCCTCGCTCGAGGGCACCATCACTTACCCCGACAACCTCGGCGTCATGAACTGGGGCAGCGCGGCGATCGACCCGGTGCGCCAGCTGCTCATCATCAACACCAGCCACGTCGCCACGATCGCGCAGCTGGTGCCGCGGGCGCAGGCGGATGAGAGCTTCGCCAAGGGCGAGTGGTTGCTCGCGCAGGAAGGCACGCCCTACGCGGCACGGTGGACCGCGATGCTCTCGCCTTGGGGCGCACCGTGTAACAAACCACCCTGGGGCGAGCTGGTGGCGATTGATCTGCAAAGTGGCAGGCGCGCATGGCAGGTGCCGCTGGGCACGACGCGCGATCTGGCCCCGTTTCCACTGTGGCTTAAGCTCGGGACCCCCAACATCGGCGGCCCCCTGGTCACCGCCTCGGGACTCACCTTCATCGGGGCCACGACCGATGACTTCCTGCGCGCCTTCGATAACCGCACGGGCGAGGAGCTGTGGAAGGGACGCCTGCCGGCGGGCCCGCAGGCGACGCCCATGACTTATCGGTTAAGTCCGGGCGGCAAACAGTTCGTGGTCATCGCCGCCGGCGGCCACCGCTACATGCGCACCAAGCTCGGCGACTACCTGGTCGCTTTCACTTTGTGAGCGTGTAGTCCTCAAGATTCGGCGCGCGCGTCCACTTCCAGTAATCCGCCAATCGCCAGGGCGAGGTCGTCACCACGCGCCCGGCGCGGTTGCGGTACCAGCTGTTCGCGGCCGGATGCGACCACACCAGCGTCTCAAGCTCCGCGATCAGGCGGCGCGTGTAGTCCTCGTACACATCGCGCCTGCAGTCCATGGCCTTCGCGCCGCTCTCGAGCAGTGCCTGGATGCAGGCGGTGGCGTAACGTACCTGGCACTCGGAGTGAAAGATGATGCTGCCGGCGTGCGCCAGATTGGTGGCCGGGCCGTAGAGGCAGAAGAGGTTCGGAAAGTCCGGCACGGTGATGCCCAGATACGCGCGCGGCTCATCACCCCACACCTCCCCCAGGTGCTTGCCGTGACGGCCAACGATGTTTATGGGCCACAGGAACTTGGTGGCATGAAAGCCGGTGGCGTAGACGATGACGTCCACATTGTAGTGACTGGCGGAGGCGACGATGCCGTGCGCATCAACGCGCGCGACTTCCTCGCTGATCAGTTCCACGTTCGGCTGCTGCAGCGCGCGCAACCAGCTGCCATTGTCCTGCAGCATGCGCTTGCCCATGAAGGGAAACTTGGGCGTCACCTGCTCGAGCAGCACCTCGTTGCCGTTCACCTGGCTCTTCATGTACTCGACCAGCTGCGCGCGATACTGATCGTTGAGCGCGTTAACGGCGCGCTCCGGATACGCGAAGTTCTTGTCGATGCGCAGCGCCGGCAGGATGCCGTCGCTGCCGGGATAGAAAATGAGGAAGCGGAACCAGCGCGCGTAGTAAGGCACGTGCTGCACCAGCCAGCGGAACTGGGGACTCACCGCTTCGTGATAGAGCGGATTCGGCAGCATCCAGGGCGCCGAGCGCTGGAACACGTAGAGTCTGGCGGCAATCTTCGCCACCTCCGGTACCAGCTGAAAGGCGCTCGCGCCGGAGCCGATCACGGCGACGCGCTTGCCGGTAAGATCAAGCGTCGGATCCCACTCGGCCGAGTGCAACTGCACGCCCTTGAACTCCTCGCGCCCGGCGATGTCGGGGATGCGCGGACGGTTGAGCTGCCCGACCGCGCTCACGATGGCATTGACGCGCAGCTTGCGCGGCGCGCCACCGGTGTTGCTCTTCAAGTCCACATCCCACACCGCGGCCTTCTCATCGTAGTGGGCGGCCGTCACCTCGGTGTTGTAGCGGATGTGCGCCTCAAGTTGGTGGCGCTTGACGAAGTGCCTGAAGTAGGCGAGCAGCTCATCGCGCCGCGAGAAGTACTCGCTCCACGCGTACGGCTCGAAGGAATATGAATAGAAGTGGTTGGCGATGTCGACGCGGCAGCCCGGGTAGCTGTTCTCGTACCAGGTGCCACCGACCGAATCGTTCTTCTCCACGACGGTGAAGGGGATGCCCGCTTCCTTCAGGCGCAGCGCCTGCAGCAGTCCTGACATGCCCGCTCCGATCACCAGCACGTGGAACTTCTCGCGCACGGCGGCCGGCACCTCGTGCGACCAGCGCGGCGCGCGCGAATCGTTGCCATCGAGTGCCAGTTCCTCGAGCATCATGGGCACGTATTCGTCGCCGACCCGCTCGCCCACCATGAAGTTCATCATCTCCTGCACCAGCGCAGGGGAGGGCTGGGGCGGCAGGGTGCAGCCGCGGTCGCGGTAGTCCGTGAGCGCCTTGAGCGCCATGCGACGCACGCTCGCCTGGTCCTCCTCACTCAGGCCGCCCTGAAAGCCACCCAGCATGACGACCTTCGGGCGGATCGACCCCTTAAGCAGGCTGGTGTCCCCGGTGAGATGCACGAGCGACATCATCAGGGTGGGAATGCTCGCACCCTCGAGCTGCGCGGCGATGAATTCATCGCTCTGCGTGATCTTCTTTTCAGCCGGCTGCAGGTGCTCACTCATCGGGCGTACTCAGGTGCGGACGATGCCAACCAAGATACTCGCTAACGGCTGCAGCGCCCATCGCCGATTGCTCCTAGTCCGGTACGACGAGGAGCGCGCGCCCTTAGTCCGACACTTCGCCGCTCTCAATGACGCGGGCACCCGCGAGCGCGGCGCGCCCCTCGGCGCGCAGCGTTTCCAGCGGCAGCAGATACGCGCTGACGGGTGGCGGGGGCGCCTGCGTCAGGATGAGGCGCAGACTCATGCCGCCGTGAACATGGCCGCCCGGATCGAGCCAGTTGCCCCCGATGCCCGGGTCGGTGTCGGCGATGACCACCCAGACGGACCCATCGGGCTCGAAACGGCAGCGGTACTTGGTGACGTGCCCCTGAGCATCCTCGTAGTTGTCGAAGTTCTCCTGCCACAGGTTGCACAGCTGGAAGATCCAGTAATCGCACGCGGGCGGCGTGAAGCGCAGCACCAGCGCCTCCTCGTGCGCCTTGCGCCAGGTGCCAAAGCCGTGATGACGATCGGGTACGCCGCCGTTGCTCAGGTAGAGCGCGCGGCTGAAGCGGATGCTGTTCGGGCGCTTGGAAAGGTTGTCCTGCCACCACGAGCGCACGAGCTCGAGGTAAGCGAGCACCAGCTGCCCGCTCTTGGCCAGCTGCGTGCTCAGGTGTGCGGCACTCAGGGGCTGCGGGGTCGGCTGATCGAGCCGCTCAATGCGCATGAGCGGCGGCGTTTCCCTGGCACGCTCGTGATACACGATGCGAATCAGCAGCCCCACGCAGTCCGGTTCGATCTTCAGCCAGTTGCGTGCGCCCGCGGGTGCTTCGCGGCTGACCAGCACCTCGAAGTTGCCGTTGGCATCGAAGTCGATGGCCTGGCTCTGCAGCATCCCGGTGGTGCGCAGCAGCGCCGGATTGCACTCCTTGAGGCCGGCGAAGCCGCGCGGTGCCCAGTCGCTGGCACCCGCATCGGGCGGCTGCAGTGCCGACCAGGAGGCCATGACGAAGTAGGGGGCCGTGCCGCGTGAGCCGCGGATCACGTACGCGTGGCTGCCGTCGACGAACTCGGCCAGCAGGTGATCCTGGTCGGGGGACTGAAAATTGATCGACTGACGCCACGGCGCATCGCGCAAGCGCGGCCGCTGCGGATCGCAGTTCTCCACGAAGCGCTCGAGGCCGTTACGGGTCAGGCGGGTGAGGAAGCGGTACCACTCGGCACGATCCAGCTCGGTGGGTTCCTCGCCGAAGCGCTCGATGAGACGGCCCGCCTGCTTGAGCACCTCGCAGTAGTCCTCCCAGGCGCGCCCGCCAAGCAGGCGCTGGGCGCTCTGCTCACTGGCAAAAGGGTTCTCGCTCATGGCTCGCAAAACCTCTCGGGAGCTAAGGAATCCGCCGCCCGCATGCTACCCCGTATCGGGGATGCGGGCAGCCGGGGCGTCGGGTTCAAAATGACCGCATGAGTGCTAACAAGGCGGCGCTCGGCGCCGTGGTGGTGGGGACCGGCTTTGGCGTGTTCACGCACCTGCGTGCGTTGCGCAACGCCGGCATCGAGGTGCGCGCGCTGGTGGGGCGCGATGCGGCCAAGACCGCCGCGCGCGCTAAGCTTCTGGGCGTGCCGCGCGCGTGCGCGTCGCTGCGCGAGGCGCTCGATGACGCGGCCGTACAGATCGTCACCATCGCGACACCCCCCGCAACGCACGCGCCGCTCGTGCAGGAAGCCGTGGGCGCCGGCAAACACGTGCTGTGCGAGAAACCCTTCGCGATGAATCTTGCCGAAGCGCGCGAGATGCTCGCCGCCGCCGAGCGCGCGCGGGTGGTGCATGTGCTGGGGGTGGAATTTCGCTTCGCCACCGCGCACGAACTGTTGCGCCGGACCATCGCCTCCGGGGCCATCGGGCAGCCGCGACAGGCCCTGTTCGCGTGGCTCGTGCCCTTCTTGTCGCATCCGGCCGCGCAGACACCCGAGTGGTGGGAGGATGCCGCACGCGGGGGCGGCTTTCTCGGCGCCTGGGGTTCGCACCTGGTGGATCAGGTGCGCCTCACGCTCGGGGAATTTGTCGCCGTCAGCGCGCGCCTGCAGACGCTCTCGGGCAAAGCGGGCATGAGCGCGGATGACACGTTCTCGGCGCAGTTCCGGCTCGCGAGCGGCCTCGAAGGGGTGTTCGTGGAATCGATGGCCGCCCCCGGAGACATGTTCGGCATCGTGCGCATCTCCGGCAGCGAGGGCGCAGCGTGGATCGAGGGTGTCGGGGGTGAGGAGCTGTGGGTCGCGGACCGCGCGGGCAACAAGAAACGCGTACCCGTACCGCCGGAGCTGGTGCTGCCGCCGCCGGTGCCTTTCCCGCATGCGCAGCTCATGCAGACCGCCTACGAACAGGCGCATGCGTTCGGCACCGATCTTGCCCCCTACACACGCCTGGTGGAGGCCATGCGCGCGCGCATCGAGGGCCGTGATCCGGGCAACGCGCCGCCACTCGCGACGTTCAAGGACGGTGTCGCCGGGCAGGCCGTGCTCGATGCGATGCGCGCCTCCGCTCAAGCCGCAAGCTGGGTCAGCGTCGAGGCGGCCTGACGTTAGCGGGAGCGACACCTTGACCTCGAGTGACCGCTTCGTAACCCACCCTCCTGAGGGCTTGCGCTTATAGTTGAGGCGGCGCGCACCGCGGAAAAAATGCAGGAGTAAACATGGCAGAGGATGAGGTTGTCGGCAGAGTCATCAGCGGGGCGTCCTGGGCGCAGTTTTGCGAAGCGTTGAAGGCTGCGGGCGCTGAGGTGTTGCGGCCGGAGACCCCGGCCACCGAGCTTGACCGCGCCGAAGGCTGGCGTTACCTCACGCGCCTTACACGAGTCGGGCTTGAGATGATGCTGGAGTTCGGCAATCCGGACTTCCCGGTGTTCTATCAGGCTTCCAACACGACGCTGAAAATCGGCGGCGACAATCCGGACAACGTTTACTGGAACGCGACCATTGCGGGCGACCGCGAGTACCGCCTGCGTGGCACGCGCGGCACGGTGCGTTATCTTTCCTTCGGCACCAAGGCGAATCGTTACGCGGTGGACGGCACGCTCGCCTCGACCGGGGAGCTGGATGCGCCGAACCTCCAGGTCAATCCCGACGGCACCTTCGAGGTGCTCGTCAGCCGCAACCGCCAGCCGGGCAACTGGCTGCCGATGTCGGCCGATTCGACCATGCTCCTGGTGCGCAACACGATTCTGGACCGGCAGCGTGAGACGCCCGCCATCATGAGCATCGAGCGCATCGGCGCACCCGGGAAGCCGGCGCCCCTGAGCGCGGCGCGCATCGAGCGCGCGCTGCTGGCGACCGCGGCGTTCGTGAAGGGCACGGCGCATACCTTCGCCGACTGGGTGCACTCGTATCAGGCCAAGCCGAACCAGCTGGCCACCATCGACCAGACCGTGTTCTTCCGCGCCGGAGGCGATCCCAACATTTTCTATCTGCACGGCTACTGGACGCTCAAGGCCGATGAGGCCCTGGTGATCGAGGTGAAGCCGCCCGAGTGCGAGTTCTGGAACTTCCAGCTGGATAACTACTGGATGGAGTCGCTCGACTACCGCTACGCGACCATCTGGGTGAACAGTCACACCGCGCGCTACAACGCGGATGGCTCGGCGACTATCACGATCGCGCGCGAGAACCGCGGCTTCAGCAACTGGATGGACACCGACGGACACACGAGCGGCCACATGCTGCTGCGCTGGACACGCGCGAAATCGCACCCGGTGCCCGAGTGCCGCGTCGTGAAGCTCGAGAAGGCCGCGGCGGCCTAGCATGGCCGCGGCGGCTGGCGTGCTGCGCACCGAGGAGGCGCGTTTTGCGGGGCTGGCAGATTTTGCCTTCACGCCGCGCTATGTGCAGGTGAGCGACCCGCAGCTTGGCTGCCTGCGCATGGCCGCGATCGATGAGGGTCCGCGCGCGGCACCCGTGGCGCTGCTGCTGCACGGCGAGCCGACCTGGAGCTACCTGTATCGCAAGGTCATTCCGCGCGTGACGCAGGCAGGATTTCGGGCGGTGGCGCCGGATTTCATCGGCTTTGGTCGCTCGGACAAGCTCGCGCACCGCGGCGACTACACCTACGAGGGCTTCGTCAGCTGGCTGCGCGCCTTTGTGGATGCGCTGGATCTGACACGCATCACGCTCGTGTGTCAGGACTGGGGCGGACCGATCGGTTTACGCGTACTCGCCGAGCAACCGCAGCGTTTCGCGGCGGTGCTGGCGGCGAACACGCTCCTGCCCAACTGCGAGCCGCCGCCGCGCGGCATCCGCGACTGGCCGGGGGCCCTCATCGAGGGCTGGGTGGCGACGGCTGCGGCCGCATCGGATCTGCCGGTGAGCGGCATCATCGCCGCCGTGTGCCGCCGGCCGCCTGCGGCCGAGGCGCTGCGCGCCTACGATGCACCCTTTCCGGATGCCTCCTTCAAGAGCGGCGTGCTCGCCTTCCCGGCTCTCATTCCCATCCGCGCCGACCTGCCGGGCATTGCCGAGAACCGCAAGGCCTGGGCGGTGCTGGAGAGGTTCGAGCAACCCTTTATGACCGCCTTCAGCGATGCCGATCCGACCACCGCGCCGTGGGCGGAGGTGTTTCAGCGACGCGTGCCGGGGGCCGCCGGACAGCCGCATACGACGATACGCGACGCCGGTCATTTCCTGCAGGAAGAGCAGGGCGAAGCGCTCGCCGCGGTGCTCGTCGAGCTGCTGCGCCGCACCGAGCGCTAGGGGCGCGGGCACAGCGTCGGCGGTCCTCAGGCGTCGGCTACTTGACGTAGAACTGACTGAAGTACTTGCGCCACTTCAGGATCTCGCCGTCGCCATCGCACAAGAGCGGCTGTTCGCGGTAGCGCTTGTTGTTCCACACGATCATATCGACCGACTCGAAGCCGGCCTCAGCACCGCTGCCCTGGCCGACCTGCTCCTGCAGCATCGCTGCGGCGAGCTGAGCTTCCGGCGAACCTTGCGGGTACTTCCGGTGCGTGAACCCCATGCGCATGATGGTGCGCGAGTTGCTGACCGGGGTTGGGTAACTGACCATGGTCGTCACCACCGCTCCCTTGGTGAAACGCACCACCTGCAGCCCGGGTCCGGTCTGCTCGATAATGATGTAGCCGTTGGCCATGTTGACGTGCCAATGGATGCCGTCGGCGCGACATTCACCGGTCGGGATGATCGGCGCGTGGTGCAGGAACTTAAGATGCGCGAAGTCGACGCCGTTCTCGCCGAGCTCCTGGATGAAGGTGTTGACCGGCCATTCACCGCGCGCCGGCGGGATGTAGTTCGCATCCGCGAGCTCGGGAATTTCCGGAACTTCCCATTGCGGCGCGACGCCCTGCGGGTGATACCAGGCCCACACGATGCCGTACTTTTCCGTCACCGGCAGCGCCTTGAGGATCGGCTGGCGCTTGGTGATCGGCGGCATGATCTTGGCGTACGGGATTCTCGTGCACCACCCCTTGGGGTTGTAGGCCCAGTTATGGAACGGGCAGCGCAGCGAGTCACCCTCGACCTTACCGCCGTGACCTAAGTGCGCGCCCAGATGCGGGCAGTAAGGATCCACAACGCCGGCCTCGCCGCTTTCGCTGCGGAACATCACCCACTCCTGGCCGAAGTACTCGATGTTGCGCTCGTCGCCGGCCTTGAGCTGTTCGCTGTAGCTGACGAAGAACCAGCCAAACGGGACGGGCAGGGGGCACCGCTCGAACGGCGTGCCGCCGGACACCTCGATGCGGCCGCTGGGGACCTGACTCAATACGCTGCTCATGATTCGCTCCTGAAACGTGGCGCGGTCAGTCGATGGCGGGCGCGCCAGGCTGACTCATGTAATAAGGGCCGATGATCATGCCGCCGTCGACGACGATCTCCGCGCCGCAGACATAAGAGGCATCGTCGCTGGCGAGGAACAGGGTCACGCGCGCGACCTCCTCGGCCTCACCGATGCGTCCGAGCGGCACGCTCTTGAAGAACTTGGCGGTCGCCGCCTGTATCTCGGCGCTCGCCCCCGGGCGCGTGGTCATCGGCGTACGGATGCCGCCCGGATGAATCGAGTTGACCCGCACGCCGCGCGGTCCAAGCTCCATCGCCGCGACCTTGGTGAGACCGCGCACGCCCCACTTGCTGGCCGAGTACGCGGCGGTGGCGTTCGATCCCTTCATGCCGTCGATCGAGGAAATGTTGACGATCGCGCCGCCGCCACGCTCGATGATCTTGGGCGCGAGCGCCTTGATGCCCAGGAACGTGCCGACCAGGTTGATGCCAAGCACACGCTCGAACTCCTGCTTGGTGATGTCCATGAGGCCGCGCATCAGGAGCACACCGGCGTTGTTGACGAGAATGTCGACGCCGCCGAAGCGCGCGAGCGTCTCGCCGAGCAGCCCCTGCCAGCTGTCCTCGTCGGCGACATCGTGATGGCGGAAGAAGGCGACCGCACCGAGCTCGCGCGCCAGCGCTTCCCCCTCCGCGTCGAGCACGTCCGCGAGCACCACGCGCGCGCCCTCGGCGGCAAACAGGCGCGCGGTTGCCGCTCCCATGCCGCGCGCGGCACCCGTGATGATGGCGGTCTTATTGGCAAGTCGGTTCACCGTGCACCCCTCGCGCGCGCTGCGCCCGGCAACAACGGTACCGGCAGTTCTCAAATTACCATGGCGCCCTGTGGAGCGCGAATTTCGGCCGCGGCCGGCGCGGAACGAGCGCGCTGCTAAATCGAAACCGCTAGTACGTTAATTGACCCTCGCGGCAGCGACGCGCACAATAATGCCGCCGCGCGGGGCTTCCCTGCCGCATTCCCATCGGGCACTTTGCACGCCAGGAGGTTCAGGTCATGAATGCCGTTGCTGTGGAACGTCTCGTTTCGGCCGACTCGCACGTTCACTTTACCGACGAGTGGGTCAAGGCACGCCTGCCCTCACGCTTGCATACCGTGTGGGATGAGGCGGGCAAGAAGCAGGCGGCGTACGAGGCGAGCGAGCTGCGCCGTGGCCAGAGACAACTGCAACTGGAGGATTTCGTGGATCCGGAGGCCGCCAAGGACCCGGGTCACTTCGAGCCGCACGCGAAACTGCTGGCGATGGATCGCGACGGGGTGCAGGCGGAGGTGATCTTCCCGGAAGTCGGCGGCGCGAAGTACTGCACGCCGAACCTCATGGGTAACGACTGGAAAGAGGCGCTGCAGGGCTACAACGACGGCATGGCCGACTTCGCCGCCGTGGATCCGCTGCGCCTGCTCACGGCGTACCAGATCCAGCTGTTTGATATCGACTTCGCCGTGAGCGAAGTGCGCCGCCTGGCCAAGCGCGGGGCGCGCTGCGTGCAGATCACGCCGTTTCCGACCGAGTTCGGGCTGCCCGACGTCTACGATCACCGCTACGACCCGCTCTGGTCGGAGCTCTCCGAGAGCGGCATCACGATCCTCAATCACCTCGACGTGAAGGCCTCGCTCTGGGACGTGTTCCGGCGTGACCCGACGCCCCAGAAGGGCATCTTTACCGCCATGCCCGCGGTGGCGCTGGCCGAGCCGCTCGCATTCTGGATTCTCACCGGCACGCTCGAGCGCTTCCCGAAGCTGAAAGTGATTCTGGTCGAGCCGGGCCTGGGGTGGCTGCCGTTCTTCTTCGAGGTGGTGCTCGATGCACGCATGCATCAGCACTACGAGTTCCCCAACGTGAAGATGCTGCCGAGCGAGTACTTCAAGCGCCAGATGGGCGCCACCTTCATGTACGAGCCGAGCGGGCTGGCCGCCGCGTACAAGTTCTTTGGTCCCGACTGCCTGTATTGGTCGACGGACTTCCCGCATCCGGCCACCTGCTGGCCGAATTCACGCAAGGTGGTCGCCGAGCAGTTCGACAAGGCGGGCATTCCCGCGCGGGACCGCGAGAAGATCGTCAGCGGCAACGCGTTGCGTCTGTTTGGCCTGCCGGCCTGAGGTCGCCCCGATGGCCGGTGTGCTCGAGGGAGTTCGGGTACTGGATTTATCCTGGGGAATTGCCGGCCCGATGACGGCGATGTTGCTCGCCGATCACGGCGCGCAGGTCACCAAGATCGAGCCGCCCGGCGGGGATCCGTTCCGCGGTCAACTCGGCTATCGCGTCTGGCAGCGCGGCAAGAAAAGCGCCGTGCTCGATCTGAAAGATGACGCTGATCGGGCGACGTTCCTGAGCCTTGCCGCTCACGCGGACGTGCTCGTGGAGAGCTTCTCCCCAGGCGTCACGCAGCGCCTCGGCATCGACTACGCGACGCTCGGCAAGGCGAATCCGCGCTTGATCTACTGCTCCATCACCGCCTACGGCCGCGATAACAGCCACTCCGCGAGGCCCGGCTACGACGCCCTGGTCGCCGCGCGCGCCGGGCTGCACTGGGAACAGCGCGGCTGGCCGGAAGGGGCCATCAATCACCTCTCCGGCGTCGAGGATCCGTACGCCGAGGTCGAGATCCCGTATGAGTGGCTGCAGGGGGCACCACGCCCCGGCCCGCTCTACCCGGCGTCCTACTGGCCGAGCCTCGGGGCTTTCTTCGCCGCGACCACCGCCATCAGCGCCGCGCTGCGCGCTCGCGAGATCACCCAACGCGGCCAGTGGGTCGAGACTTCGCTGTTGCAGGGCGCATTCGGCTGCGCCAGCGGCGTGTGGCAGCGGGCGCAGAAGATCGACGTACCGATGTTCAACAGCTGGATCCTCGGCTCGCGCTCGCCGAAGGGCCATTTCGAATGCTCCGACGGGCGCTGGATTCATAACTGGGTGCCCAATCCACGTTTCCTCCTCACCGCTTCCGCCGGCGCGGAGCTCAACGCCACACCGGACCTGAAGGCGCGCAACGACCCGGACCGTTTCGGCACGGGGCCTGAGGAGCTGCTGGTGATGGCGCACTACCAGCCATTGCTGGCGGAGGCGGTGCATAAATTCCCCGCGCGCGCCTGGGTCGAGGCGGCCGCGACCGCCGGCATGACCATCCAGGAGGTTCGTCCACCGGAAGAAGCGCTGACCGATCCGCTCTTCATCAAGGACGGTTGCGTCACCGAAATTGTCGACCCCGAACTTGGGCCCATCCGTCAGGTCGGCGTCACCTACCGCCTCGCGGCGAACCCGAGCCCGATCACGCGTCCGGCCGCGCGGGTCGGCGAGCACACCGCCTCGGTCAAGGCTGAGGCGGCAAGTCTCGCCACTAAGTCTGCGCCCGCACCGCAGGCGGGCCGCAAACTCGGCGCACCGCTGGAGGGGGTGACGGTGCTTGACCTGGGACTGGCCATCGCCGGGCCCTACGGGACACAGATCCTCTCGGACTTGGGCGCACAGGTCATCAAGGTCAACGCGCTCTACGACACCTACTGGCACTCGAACCACATCGCCTACATGGCGAACCGAGGCAAACGCAGCATCGCGCTGGACCTGAAGGATCCGCGCGCCATGAAGGTGCTGCGCCAGCTGGTGGAGAAGGCCGACGTCGTGCAGCACAACATGCGCTATGACGCCGCCGAGCGGCTCAAGATTGACTACGAGAGCCTCAAGGCGATCAATCCGAAATTGATCTACTGCCATACGCGCGGCTTTGAAACCGGGCCGCGCGAGGGCTTGCCGGGCAACGATCAGACCGGGGCCTGTCTTGCGGGGGTGCAGTGGGAGGACGGCGGCATGTCCGGCGGCGGCAAGCCCTTATGGTCGTTCACGAGCCTCGGGGACACCGGCAACGGCTTCCTGTCGGCGATCGCGATCATTCAGGCGCTCTATCACCGCGAGCGCACCGGCGAGGGGCAGTTCTGCGACACCTCGATCGTGAACGCGCACCTCTTGAACACTTCCTACGCGATCGCGCGTCCGGATGGCAGCGGATTTGAGCGCCCGAAGACGGATGCGCGGCAACTGGGCCACGGCACTTTGAGCCGCCTCTATGAAACCAAGGACGGCTGGCTGTGCATCGTGCTGCCGACCCAGGAAGACTGGGATCGCTTCTGCATCGCGACGGGCCTCGAGAGCCTTGCGGCCGATGCGCGCTTTGCGAGCGCGCAAGCGCGCGCCCAGAATCAGCAGACGCTGCTGCCGATCCTGGAGGCTAAGCTGCGCGAGCGAAGCGCGGCGCAGTGGTTTGCGAGCCTCGATGAGGCGCAGGTCCCGTGCGAGATCTCAGACCCGCGCTTCTCCCTGGGCCTGCACGAGAATCCGCAATTCAAGGCTCGCGGCTGGGTGGCCGCCTATGAGCACCCCTTCGTCGGCAAGCTCAACCAGATCGGCCTGCTGTTCAATTTTTCGGAGACCCCGGGACGCGTGCAGGGACCCCCGCTCATCGTGGGGCAGCACAGCCGCGAGATCCTCGCCGAGCTGGGCTACTCGGCCGAGCAGATCGAAGAGCTCTGTAAGGACTGCGTGCTGGCCTGGAGCCTCAAGGAGGGTCACCGCAAGGTACGCAGCCCCTGGCAACCGCAAGCACCGGCACCGGTGCCGGCGGAGAGCAAGACGTGAGTTCGAACGAAGCACCTACGGGAAGCGGCGCCATCCGGCCCGACCCGGTCTACACACCCGACGCGGCGTTCTTCTGGGACGGCGTGGCGCGCGGGGAGCTGCTCGGTCAGCGCTGCGCGGATTGCTCACGCCTGGTGCACCCGCCGCGCCCCATGTGCCCGTCCTGCCACAGCCTCAGGCGCGAAACCGTTCGGCTCAGCGGACGTGGCAACGTGTACAGCTGGGTCATCCCGCGCCACCCGGCGCCGGTCGGATTTGCGGAGTCGCCGATCGTGGCGCTGATCGAGCTGGAGGAGGGGATCCGCCTGGTCTCCAATGTGATCGAGGTGAGTCCCGAGAAGGTGCGCGCGGGGATGGCGGTGGAGGTGTGTTTCGCGCCCACCCGTGGCGGACGCGCAGTCCCGCTGTTCCGTCCCCGAGGTGACGCGCGTGGCTAAATTCGCCGCCATCGCCGGAATCGGCCAGACCGAATTTTCCAAGAACTCCGGCCGCAGCGAACTACAGCTCGCAGCGGAAGCCTCCAAGGCCGCCCTGGATGACGCGGGCATCGATCCTGCCGATGTCGACGGCATGATCACCTTTACGCTCGATCCGAGCGATGAGATCGGCTTGTGCCGCTGTCTGGGCGTGAAGGATCTCGCTTACACCACCCGTATCCCCGGCGGCGGGGCCGCCTCCGTCGCGACCGTTTACCAGGCAATGGCTGCGGTCACCTCCGGCATCGCGGAAGTGGTCCTCATCTGGCGCGCAATGAATGAGCGCTCGGCCTACCGCTTCGGACAGCCGCTCGCGCCCGCCAGCGGCGGTGTGGTGAACGTCGCCGGCCACGGCACCGGATCGCTCCTGTGGTGCATGCCCTTCGGTGCGCAGACCCCGGCGAGCTGGGAAGCGCTCGCCTCGCAGCACTATATGGAGACCTTCGGCGTCACCAATCAGGACCTGGGGCATGTGTCGGTCGCGCAGCGCAAGCATGCAGCGACCAACCCGCTGGCATGGTTCTACCGCAAGCCCATCACGCTCGAGGAGCACCAGCAGTCGCGCTGGATCGTAGAACCGGTGCTGCGGCTGCTCGACTGCTGCCAGGAAAGTGACGGTGGCGTCGCGCTCGTGATCACG
>DATHLO010000243.1:0-16720 GCA_035488075.1 Steroidobacteraceae bacterium
GCCGCGGCGACGGCCCGGCAGTTGCCGAACCGCGCGTAAGGCGACTACAGTCGGCGCTCCCGGCGGGTGTAGTTCAATGGTAGAACTGCAGCTTCCCAAGCTGCTAACGTGGGTTCGATTCCCATCACCCGCTCCATTCTCGTGAGATTCATCGCGCAGGTCTTGGCCGGATGCCCTCACCCGTTCTCCAGCTGCGTCAAGCGTCTGGGCCGCTTCACCGCAGGGGGGGCGGCGACGGCGTTAGCGGCAGCAGGCGGTTGTACTTCTTCAGCACCTCGCGCAATTTCTCATGCGAGAGCGCCGTGACGTGGTGATCGTCGATGCCGGTCATGTCCTTCGCCGCCACCAGCGCGTTCACGATGGCTTCCTCGGTCGCCTGTACGGTCGCGGCAAAAACCGGATCCAGCGAATCGTTCGGCACCATGTGCAGCTCGGCCAGGTGTTCGGTGTTGCTGGCGTCGGGATTGGCGGTCGAGAAAGCGACGAAGATGTCGCCCGAGCCGTTGCCGGCGATGCTGCCGTTGCGGCCGATACCCAGCGACACGCGGCGCGCCACGCGCTTCAGCTGATGGGGCAGCAGCGGCGCATCCGTCGCCACGACGACGATGATGGAGCCGCGTTCAGCGAGGTCGGAGGGGACAAACGCATAAGGGTCCTCGCCGAATATTTCCCGTCCGACCGGGATACCGGCGATGCGCAGGTTCTCGCGCGTGCCGTAGTTGCACTGCACGAGCACCCCGACGGTGTAGCCGCCGTCCTTGGCGCTGAGCTTGCGTGAGGCAGTGCCGATGCCGCCCTTGTAGCCATTGCAGATCATGCCCGTGCCCCCGCCGACGTTGCCTTCCTCGACGGCGCCGGCATGGGCACGGTCCAGCGCCTCGAACACGTGCTCGGGTTTTACGTGAAAGCCGTTGATGTCATTGAGCCAGCCGTCCCAGGTCTCGGCGACCACCGGCAGCGACCACCACGCGCCGGTCGCGTCCGCCGGACCGTGCGCGACACGCCAGGCGATGACCGCGTCGCGCACCACACCGACGCTGTGCGTGTTGGTGATCATGACCGGGCCTTCGAGGAAGCCGGATTCCTCAACCCAGGTGGTACCGGTCATTTCCCCGTTGCCGTTCTGCGCAAACCAGCCGGCGAAGGAGAAGCGCTCCATGGAGGCCGCGCCGCGCGGCAAAATGGCGGTAACTCCGGTGCGCACCGGGCCCTTGCCGACCACGAGCTTGCCGGAGCCACTGATGAGGGTCGTGTGCCCGACGAGCACGCCGGCGACGTCCGTGATGGCGTTCAACGGACCCGGCGTTCCATCGAAGGGCACGCCCAGATCGCGCGCGCGGGGCGGGGCGTCGGCGGCGAGGGCGCTGAGCGCGCCCGCGCCGAGGAGTACGGCGGCGAAGCCGGGGAGCAGTGTCTTGCGCAGCATGGTGACCTGTCGGGTTATTCGTGTTGTCGGCGGCGAGTGTGCAACCTTGCCCGCGCGCGGGTGCCTTGTGCAACTGCCGTGCGCTGGCGGCGCAGCACCGGGGGGGGTCTGCGGCCCGGCTCGCAAAACTGGGTGATGTCTCTCAGGGCTGTGACGAATCGGTGACATTCCGCGCCCGCAGGGGCGGCTAAGCTGGCTTATGCACCAGATCGGCGTGGTCGGGCTTTCCTATCGCCACGCGGGCGTGGACGAGGTGGCGCGCTTCTCGCTGCCGCGCGCGGATGTCGGCGCCCGGCTGTGTGTGCTGCGCGCACGCCTCAAGGCCGCCGAGATTCTCTATGTCGGCACGTGCAACCGGGTCGAGGTGGTGTTTGCCACCGAGGCCGGGGCGGCCGCGCGCGATGCGCGTCCGGATGTATTCAGGACACTTACGGGGCGCGAGCCGCACTCGGGCGAGGCGGCGCGGCTGCTGCGCGCCTGGACCGGCGAGGCTGCGGTTGAGCACCTGTTTCTGCTCGCCTGCGGTCTTGATTCCGCCCAGACCGGCGAGCAGGAGATCGCCGCGCAGCTGCGCGGCGCCTGGGAAGATGCGCGCACCGCCCACACCTCGGGCCCCCTTCTCGACCGCTTGATGGGGGAGGCGCTGAGCATGGCGCGGCGGGTGCAGCGCCTCTCTGGCGGTGAGCGTGCCCCCTCGCTCGGTGATCTGGCAGCGCAGCGCGTGCTGCAGCATCTGCGCGGCGAGAAGGCGCGCGTGGCGCTGCTCGGCGTCTCGCCCATGACGCGCCGCTGCGCGACGCTACTCAGCCGCGCGCAGCTGCCACTGCTCATCGTCAACCGCACGCCGCAGGCGGCGGCGGAGCTGGCGCATGCGCTCGGCGCTGAAACGCAATCGCTGGAGGATTTTCGCCGCGATCCGCCCGCCGTGCGCGCCGTGGTGCTCGCCGCCGGGGGCGGGCAGGCGCTGCTCGGGGAGGCGGCGCTCGCGGCGCTCAAGGCGCGTGCGGCGCCGCTCCTGATCGACTTCGGCGTGCCCCCGAACGTTGAGCCCGCTGCGGCGCAGCGCGCGGGTCTTGAGCGTGTCGGCATGAACGATCTCATCGCCGCCGCGCAGAGCCGACGGCTCACCGAGCTCATGCGCCTCGCTCCCGTGCGCGCGGCGATTGATGAGCGTCTTACGCACCTGCGCGCGGAGCTGGCCACCCGCGCCTTCGGCCCGCGCCTGGCGGATCTGCGCGAGGACTTTGAGCAGATCGCCGCCGAAGAGGTCGCGCGTGCGCTCGCGCACGAGCTGCGTACACTTGACGCGCAGGAACGCGGACAGGTGGCGCGGCTTGCCTCGACGGTGGCACGGCGCCTGGCGCACCTGCCGCTCGCCGGTCTGCGGGCCGCGGCACTGCACGCGGATGCGGACGCGCTGGAGGCGTTCTTCAGCGCTGCCAAAGCCGGCCGCGCGCGCACCGACACGGAAAAAACATGAGCAACGCCTCGCCCGATACCTTCACTGAGCGCCAGCCGCGCTCGCTCGCCCTCTTTGAGCGCGCCTGCCGCGTCATCCCGGGCGGAGTGAGTTCTCCGGTGCGCGCCTTCCGTGCCGTCGGCGGTACGCCGCTGTTCATCGCGCGCGGCGCGGGCGCCCACGTGTTTGACGCCGACGGCAACGGCTACCTCGACCTGGTCGGCTCCTGGGGCCCGCTGATTGCGGGGCATGCTCCGGCGGCGGTGGTGGCGGCGGTCACTGAGGCGCTCACGCGCGGCACGACCTTCGGGGCACCGTGCGAGGCGGAAGTGCAGCTGGCCGAGCGCGTGGTGGCCTGCTACCCGCAGGTGGAACAGGTGCGCTTCGTCTCCTCCGGCACCGAGGCGGTCATGAGCGCCATCCGCGTGGCGCGCGCGTACACCGGACGCGACCTCATCGTGAAGTTCGCCGGCTGTTATCACGGTCATGCCGATCACCTGCTGGTGGCCGCCGGCTCGGGGCTGGCCACTTTCGGCCGTCCCTCCTCGGCCGGCGTACCGGAAGGCTTCACGGCCTGCACGCGCGTGCTGCCCTTGGATGATGAGGCCGCCGTCGCGGCGCTGTTTGCGCGCGAGGGCGCGCGCATCGCGGCGCTCATCATCGAGCCGGTGCCGGCCAATCACGGACTGCTGCTGCAGCGCCGCGCCTTCCTCGAAACGCTGCGCCGCCTCACGAGCGCGCACGGCACGCTGCTCATTTTCGATGAGGTGATCTCGGGCTTCCGGGTGGCACGGGGCGGGGCGGCCGAGCTGCTCGGCATTGCCCCCGACCTCGCCACGTTCGGTAAGGTCATCGGCGGCGGAATGCCGGTGGGTGCCTTTGGCGGTCCACGGCGCGTGCTGGCGCGGCTCGCCCCGGAAGGGGACACGTATCAGGCCGGCACGCTCTCCGGGAATCCCGTGGCGATGACCGCGGGGCTCGCCACGCTCGATCTGCTCGAGCGCGAGGACGGCTGGCAGCGCCTGGAGGCGCGCGGCGCGGAACTCGAAACGCTGCTCAAACCGGTGCTGGCCGGCGCGCCGTTTCCGGTGCATTGGGTGCGGCAGGGCTCGCTCTTCTGGATGTCGCTGCACGAGGCGGGCGCGCCGCGCACGGCCGCGACCCTCACGCCGCGCGAGAACGCGCGTTTCGCCGCGCTCTTCCACGCCATGCTGGCACGCGGTGTCTACCTGCCGCCGTCGGCGTACGAAGCGTGCTTTTTGTCACTGGCCCATACGCGCGCGGACCTTGAGCGCTTCGCGCAGGCCCTGCGCGAGTCCTTCGCGGCCCTGGCATGAAATCGACGCGCGTCTTTCAGCTGACGACCCTCGCGCTGGTGCTGGTGTCGGTGGTGCAGGTCGGCTGGTGGCTGTTCGATCAGCGCACTTTCACCGCCACCTCCGTCGCGGCCACCCGCGGCGCGTACGCCGAGCAGGCAGCCGCTGCCCAGGCGCTGCTCGATGCCGGCACGAGCCCGCCGCGCGTCACGCAGCTGTTGCCGAAGATCGTCGTGGCCGACGGCCGCGCCCGCATCGCGCCAGAGGTCAGCACAGCACTCGATGCGGCGCAGCGCAGCCGCGGGCTGCAATACGCCTGGGAGGGTTCCTTCTTCCTCCTGGCGCTCGGCCTTTGCATCGCGGTGATCGCCCGCGCGCTGCGCGCCGAGGCGCACGTGCTCGAGGAACAGGACAGCTTTCTTGCGCTCGTGAGTCACCAGTTCAAGACCCCGCTCGCAAGCTTACAACTGTCGCTGGAGACGCTGGCGCTGCGTGCCCCGGCGCCCGAGCAGGCGCGCGTGCTCATCGAGCGCATGCTGGCCGACCTGGCGCGCATGGAGCTCATGGTCACGCAGATCCTGGAGAGCGCCCGCCTGGAGCGCGGACGGGTCGAGTTCAAGTCCGAGCCGCTGCAGCTCGCCGGAGCCGTCGCGCGCGTCATCGCGCAGCTGGAGGAGCGTGCGCGGCAGGCGCGCGTGAGCATCACGGCGAGCATTGCGCCGCAGCTGCAGGTGATGACCGATCCGCTCGCACTGGATGTCGTGGTGCGTAACGTGCTCGAGAACGCGCTTGCGGCGCTCGCCCCGGTGGGCGGGGGCAGCATCGCGCTCAGCGCCCGTGCGCTGTTCGCGGAAGTGGAACTGTCCGTGCGCGACAGCGGCGTCGGCTTTGCGCCAGCCGACGGCGCGCGCCTGTTCGAGAAGTTCACGCGCCTGCATCCGGGGGGTGGCGGCGGCTACTACGGCACGGGCCTCGGGCTGTTCATCGTGCGCCGCCTGATGGAGCTGGCGCACGGGCGCGTGAGCGCGCACAGCGAGGGCCAGGGGCGCGGCGCGTGCTTCGTGCTCAGCTGGCCGACGGTCGCCGACGCTGCGGGACGGCGCCCATGAATCCGGCGGCGCAGGCGGCCCCACACGTGCTGGTGGTCGAGGATGATCCGCATCTTGCCGCCGGTGTGCTGGAGAACCTGCGCGCCGAGGGCTACGAGGTAAGCGCGGCGAGTGATGGCGAGCAGGCGCTCGCCTGGCTCAAAGGCACGCGCTGTGCGCTGATCGTGCTCGATGTAATGCTGCCCGGGATTGACGGCTTCGGCGTGTGCCGCACGCTGCGCGAGCAGGGTAACAACACGCCCGTGCTCTTTCTCACCGCACGCGGCGATCCGGCCGACCGCGTGCGCGGGCTTGAGTCCGGCGGCGATGATTATCTCGCCAAACCGTTCCATCTGCAGGAATTCCTGTTGCGCGTGCGCGCGATCCTGCGGCGCTGGGACTGGTATCACAGCGCCTCCGCCACCGCCGCGACCGCGGTGCTCAGCTTCGGCGGCAACGAGGTGGATTTCCGCGCCTTCCGCGCGCGTGCCTGGAACGGGGAGGCTCAGGAGCTCACCGAGAAGGAGGCCATGATTCTCAAGGTGCTCGCCGAGCACGGCGGGGAAATCGTGTCGCGTGAGGATCTTCTGGAGAAGGTCTGGGGCTATGACGTCTTCCCCTCGACGCGCACGGTCGATAATTTCATCCTGCGCCTGCGCAAGCGCTTCGAGCGCGATCCGGCCAACCCGCGCCACTTCCTCACGGTGTGGGGTGTCGGTTATCGCTTCCTGAAGGACGGCGAGCCATGAAGAGCGCAGTGCTGCGCATCGGCACGCGCGCCTCGGCGCTCGCGCTGTGGCAGGCCGAGCACGTGGCGGCGCTGTTGCACGCGCAGGGCGCACCGCCGGTGCAACTGGTACACATCAAGACCACCGGCGATGCGCAAAGCGAGGTGCCCCTGTGGCAGGCGGGCGGCCAGGCGTTCTTCACCAAGGAAATCGACCGCGCGCTCATCGAGGGCACCATCGACCTCGCGGTGCACAGCCTAAAGGATCTGTCCACGCAGTTGCAGCCCGGGCTCACGCTCGGTGCGACGCTCGCGCGCGCCGACCCGCGCGATGTGCTCCTCAGCCGCGGCGGCGTAACGCTCGCGCAGCTGCCGCCCAATGCGCGCATCGGCACCAGCAGTTTGCGCCGGCGCGCCTTTCTGCGGCGCGCGCGCCCGGACCTGCGCCATGTTGAATTGCGCGGCAACGTTCCGACCCGGGTGCAGCGGCTGCAGGGCGGCGAGGACTACGAGGCGATCATTCTTGCAGCCGCGGGACTTGCGCGCCTCGATCTGCTGCAGCACGTCACCGAGTACCTGGCGGCGGAGCTGTTTCCGCCGGCCGTGTCTCAGGGGGTGATCGGCATCTGCGCACGCACGGCCGATGCAGCGACGCTGCGTTGGCTGCTGCCGCTGGATGACCGTGAGGCGCGCCTCGCCTCGAGCGCCGAGCGCGCGCTGCTCAGGCGCATCCAGGGCGGCTGCCAGGTGCCGCTCGGGGCGCTCGCTACGGTCAACGACCGGCTGCTCAAGCTGCAGGCGAGCGTGTGCGCGCTCGATGGCACGCGAGAGCTCAGCGCGCAGGGTGCAGGACCGGCCAGCATCGCCGATGCCGTCGCTCTCGGGGAGCGCGTCGCGGACGAACTGCTGGCGCGCGGTGCCGCTGAGCTCATCGCGCACGAGCGCGCGCGCCTGACGGTGGCAGCGCCGTGAACTCAGCGGCCGACAAGCCCGTCGTGGTCACGCGCGCGGAGTCCGCCGACGGGCCGCTGAGCCGCGAACTGAAGAACCTCGGGCTGCAGGTGCTGTTGTGGCCGGCGCTCAGGGTCGATCGCGCCGACCCGGCAGCTCTGGTGGCGGCACTCGGCTCGATCGGTGCCTTTGGCTGGATCGTCTTTGCCAGCCGCCATGCGGTCGCCGCGGTGCTCGAGCACCTGCCGGTGGCTCCTGCGGGAGTAGCGGTCGCGGCTGTCGGCAAAGCGACCGCGCAGGTGCTCAGACAACGCGGCTGGCCGGTGGACCTGACACCGGATGAGGCGAACGCCGCGGCGCTGGTGGCGGCGTTCGCGGCCCGGGCGCCCGGCACACTGGCGGGCACGCGCGTGCTTTATCCGGCCAGCTCGCGCGCCCTGCCGACGCTTGCGGCCGGGCTGCGACAGCTCGGTGCCGAGGTGCTGCAGGTGCAAGCCTACCGCACCGACGGTGCCGCGCTTGATGTCGCGGACTGCCGCGCGTGGATTGCGCGCGCGGGTATCGGGGCGGTGACCTTCGCGAGCCCCTCCGCGGTGGACGAGCTCGCCCACGCTCTGGGGGACGCGGACTTCGCGCGTCTCCTGAGCGGTGCTGCGGCCGTCGCCATCGGACGCACGACGGCGCGTGCCCTGAGCGCGCGCGGGCACGAGCCCGTCATCGCCTCCGCGGCCACCCTTGAGGGGCTCGCCGCCACCACTCATCGCTTGCTGCACTCGAGAGCATAACCATGGGATTCCCAAAAATACGTCCGCGTCGCACGCGTCAGTCGGACCTGTGGCGCCGCATGGTGCGCGAGACTCACCTGCGGCCCGAAGGGCTCATCTACCCGATGTTCCTCGTGCCCGGCCGTGCCGTGCGCCACGCCGTCGAGAGCATGCCGGGGATCTTCCAGTTCTCGGTCGACGAGGCGGTGTCACACGCGCGCGAAGTGGCCGCCAGCGGCCTCGCCGCCGTGCTGCTGTTCGCGGCTCCCGCGCGCAAGGACAAGGAGGCGAGCGACGCGCTCGATCCGCAGGGGCTCGCGGCGCAGGCGATCGGCGCCATCAAGGAAGCGTGCCCGCAGCTGCTCGTATGGGCGGACGTGTGCCTGTGCGGCGCGACCGACCACGGGCACTGTGGACACGTGAGCGCCGGGGGGGCAATCGACAATGACTCCTCGGTGAGGACACTGGCGCAAGTGGCGCTGAACTACGCGCGCGCCGGTGCCGATGCCGTGGCGCCGAGTGACATGATGGACGGGCGCGTGGCCGCAATGCGCGCGCTGCTCGATGCGAACGGCAAGGCGACGACGCCGATCGTCGCCTACGCGGCTAAGTACGCTTCCGCGTTCTACGGCCCGTTCCGCGAAGCGGCCGAATCCGCCCCCGCCTTCGGTGACCGCCGCTCCTATCAGATGGATCCGGCCAACGCGCGCGAGGCGCTGCGCGAGGTGCTGCTCGACGTCGAGGAAGGCGCAGACCTCGTGATGGTGAAACCCGCCGGGCCTTACCTGGACGTCATCCGCCAGGTGCGCGATACGGTGCGCGTGCCGGTGGTGGCCTATCAGGTGTCCGGGGAGTTCAGTCTGATCAAGGCGGCCGCCGCGCGCGGCTGGATCGATGAGCGCGCGGCGGTGCTCGAAACGCTGACCGGCATTCGCCGCGCCGGGGCCGACCTCATCATCAGTTACTTCGCGCCGCAGGTGGCGCAGTGGCTGCGCCCATGAGCGTGCCCGTGGAGAAGACGGTGCCACCGGGCGGGCAGAGCGCCTTTCTTGCCGCCTGTCAGCGCGCGCAGCCCGCGCACCGTCCGATCTGGATCATGCGGCAGGCGGGGCGCTATCTGCCCGAGTACCGCGCGCTGCGCGCCAAGGTGCCGTTCGAGGCGCTGACGCGCTCTCCGGAGCTGGCGGCGGAGGTGACGCTGCAGCCGCTGCGCCGCTTTGAGCTCGACGCCGCGATCCTCTTCAGCGACATCATGACCCCGCTGCAGGGCATGGGGGTGGAGCTGAAGTTTGAGCCTGGACCGATCGTGCGCGAACCGATCCGCACCGATGAGCAGATCGACGCGCTGCCACGCCTGGTGGCGGCGCGCGACGTGCCGTTCGTGCTGGAAACGATCCGCCTGGTGCGCGCCGGGGCGCCGCGCGGCGTGCCGCTCATCGGTTTCGCGGGTGCCCCGTTCACACTGCTGTGCTATCTCGTCTGCGGCAAGCCGTCCAAGGAATTCGCCGCCGCGCGCGCCTTCCTGTACGCGCAACCGCAGTCCGCGCAGCGCCTGCTCGAGCATCTGGCGGATGCGATGGCCGAGTACCTGAGCGCGCAGGCCGCCGCGGGCGCTCAGGCGCTGATGCTGTTCGAGTCGTGGGCGGGACTGCTCGCCCCGCCGCAGTTTGCGCACTTCGCGCTCGCGGCCGTGCGCCGCACCGCGGCGGCGCTGCGCGGCACCGGCGTGCCGCTCATTTATTACCTCAACCAGGGATCCGCGCTCATGCCCGCGGTGGCGCAGCTGGACGTCGATGTCATCGGCGTCGACTGGCGCATGGGGCTCGCGCAGGTGCGCCAGATCCTGGGGCCCACCAAGGCGGTGCAGGGGAACCTGGATCCGGCGGCGCTTTTTGCAAGCCCGCAGGAGCTTCGGCGTCACGTGGATGCGGTGCTCGAAGAAGCCGGTCCCGCGCCCGGGCACATCTTCAACCTCGGCCATGGCATCTGGCCCGATACCGATCCGGATGCGGTCGCGCGCCTGGTCGATTACGTGCATGAGCGGCGCTGAGGATCTCTCCGTCGCCGCAACGGCGTACTTCCGCGATCTGCAGGAGCGGGTCTGCGCGGCGTTCGCTGCGCTGGAACCGCTCGCGCGCTTCGAGTCACGCCGCTGGAGCAAACCCGAGGGGCATCTTCTGCAGGGGGGCGGGGAATCGCGCCTCATGCGCGGTGCGGTCTTCGAGAAGGTCGGCGTCAACGTGAGCCACGTGTGGGGCACGCTTGCGCCGCAAGCCCGGGCGCAGGTCGCCGGCGCACACGAGTCCGACGGCCGCTTCGTCGCCTGCGGCATATCGCTCGTCGCCCACATGATGAACCCCTACGTGCCGGCGGTGCATCTGAACCTGCGCTACCTGTGCACCAGCCGCGCCTGGTTCGGCGGCGGCACGGACCTGACACCCACGTACCCCTTCGAGGAGGACACGCGGGATTTTCACGCCGCCCTGCGCCGCGCCTGCGAGCACTACCGCGCGGATGCCTACGCCGAGTTCAAGGCCTGGTGCGATCGCTACTTCTACCTGCCGCACCGCCAGGAAGCGCGCGGCGTGGGCGGGATCTTTTTCGACGATCTGGCGAGCGCTGATGCGCAGGCCGACTTCGCCTTCGTGCGTTCGGTAGGGGAAGCTTTTCTGGAGATCTATCCGCAGCTCGTGAGGCGTCGCATGGACACGCCGTTTGACGAGGCGGACCGGCAACGGCTGCTGCTGAAGCGCGGTCGCTACGTGGAATTCAACCTGGTCTACGACCGCGGCACGAAATTCGGCTTCCAGACCGATGCGGATCCGGACGCCTACCTGATGAGCCTGCCGCCCCTGGTGCGGTGGTAAGCACGCGCCTCGAGCGGCACTGCCAGGGGTTGCGCCTTCAGCCAGCGGACCGGGGCCTGCCAGAACAGGCGGGTCGGCGTGAGCTTCGCTGCGGCGCGCCAGCGCTGCGATAGCACCTCGCCGAGGGCTTCCAGGGTTTCCTCCCCTGGCCGCCACAGGCGCCTAAATCCGTTGTACGTTCGTCCCATGGGTCGCTCCTTGTCGTGCCGTTCGCCTTTCACGCTGCACTCGTTAAGTAAGGAGTGGAGCAAATGCGCCGGGGTTCCGTCAAAAAGTGTTGCTCTTGGGCGACGTTGGCTTTAAACCGGGCGCAGGCGAGCCGCCTCTAAAGAACAGATGCAAGCACAGGCGGAAGACGGCCCGGTGGATTGGGAGGGGGCGCTGGTGCAGCGCGCCGCCGCTGGTGACACCCGGGCGTTCGAGCGGTTGTACCGCGAACACTCCGGCCGGGTCTACGGCCTGTGCCTGCGCATGACACGGGATGCACACCTGGCGGAGGACTGTACGCAGGACACGTTCATCAATGCCTGGAAAGCGCTGCCGAACTTTCAGACGCGCAGCTCGCTGTCCACCTGGCTGCACCGCATTGCCGTCAACGTGAGTCTGGGCAAGCGGCGCAAGGCATCCCCGGTCCTGGAAGCGCCGGCCGAGGATGAGGCGGAGTTGCGCGGCGGCTGGGCGCTCGAGACGCCCGTCGAGGTCGAGGAGCTCGAAGGGGCGATCGGCGCCTTACCCGATGGCGCGCGCGACGCGCTGGTGCTGCATGCCCTATACGGGTATTCGCACGGTGAGGCGGCGCAGATGCTCGGCATCGCCGAAGGCACCTGCAAGGCACAGCTGCACCGGGCACGCAAGCTGCTGCGCGAGCGACTGAATATGGAGGTCAACTGACATGTCAGGCCCTGAAGAACGCAAGGTGCGCTCGCTCTCCGAGCTGTCCGCCGCCATCGAGCCCCCGCGCGACCTGTGGCCCGAGATCGAGGCGCGCCTCAAGAGTGCGGCGGGCGCGGCCGCGCCGCCGGCAGCCCGCGCGCGCGTCGCGCAACTGCGCTGGCTTGCCGCCGCCGCCATGGTGGCCAGCGTGGCGGTGGGCGTGTGGATCGGCCGCGACCTCGGGCCGCTCGGCGCGCGCGTGACCGCGCCGCAGGCGGCAACGAACCTCACGGGAATGAGCGAGGGTGCCGCGGTCGATGCGGCCTACGTCAGTGACCCGCGCTATCGGCACGAGCGCGCGCAGCTGTTGAAGTCGCTGCAGGCGCAGCTGGATGCGATGCCGGAGCCGGCGCGCGCCAAGGTTACGGCGAGTCTTGCGAGCATCGAGACCGCCAAAAAAGATCTGGAAAGCGCGCTCGGCAAGGATCCGAGCAACGCGCTGCTGCAGGAGCTGCTGATCAACACTTACCAGGATGAGATGCGCGTCCTCACCGACGTGCACGAAGCCAGCGATCCTGGCAGGGGGATTTGAATGCGTACCTTCTTCATACTGGCGGCCTCGATGATCGCGCTCGGTGCGAGCGCCTTTGCAGCGGCCGCGACTTCAAAGCCCTTCGACCAGGAGGTAGCCGCGGAGGCGCACGGCGTGGTCGAGATCTCCAACACCACCGGCTCGGTGGATGTCCGAGGCTGGGACCGCGCCGAGGTGAGTGTGCATGGGCAGATCGGCGAGGGCGTCGAGCGCGTCGAGGTCAAGAGCGAGCCCGGGCGCACCTTCATCAAGGTGGTGTTGCCCGGACACTCCGCGCACGACGGGGAGGCGAAGCTGCAGATCCAGATCCCGAAGGACAGCGAACTGCACCTGACCACAGTCTCGGCCGATGCGAATGTCACCGGTGTCCAAGGCATACAGCGGGTGAATGTCGTGAGCGGGGACGTCAGCACGGAGATCGCCGGCTCGGATCTGGACCTGAAGACCGTGAGCGGGGACGTCAAGATCAAGGGCCACGGCCAGAGCGCGCGCCTGCACGTGAGCACCGTGAGCGGGGACGTGCACCTGGAACACGGGGCGGGAGACCTTGAGATCAGCTCCGTGAGCGGCTCGCTGGTCGTCACCTTGGACTCGGTCCGCTCGCTGCATGCGCGCACCACCGCCGGTGATCTGCGCTTCGAGGGCAAGCTCACGCGCGGCGCGTCCTTCGATGCAGCCAGCGTGAGCGGGGACCTCAACGTGCGCGCCGGCGCTGAAGGGGGCTTCGCGTACGAGGTCTCGACCTTCAGCGGCGACATCAGTGACTGCTTCGACGCGAAGCGCGACAAGGGCGGGATCGTGGGCCATTCGATCTCCGGTTCGCGCGGTGAGGGGGCCGGTCAGATGCGGCTGAAGACGATGAGCGGCGACGTCGAGCTCTGCGACCGCAACTAGTTCCCCGAAGATCACCCGGTAGCGCGCCGACCCCAAGGGGCGGTGCGCTTTTTTTTGCCCGCGGCTGCGGTGCGCGCGGGCGCTGACCTTAGAATATTGCCATGACCGCTCCCAAGCCCCCGCTCGCGCCCGCCCTGCTCGCCTGGCACCAGAGCGCCGGCCGGCACGATCTGCCCTGGCAGATCGAGCGCACGCCCTATCGGGTATGGGTGTCGGAGATCATGCTGCAGCAGACCCAGGTCGGCACCGCCGCGCCTTATTACCGGCGCTTCCTGGCGCGCTTTCCGGACGTGAACGCCCTGGCGGCGGCGCCGATCGATGAGGTGTTGCACCTGTGGTCGGGCCTGGGGTATTACGCGCGGGCGCGCAACCTGCACCGCGCCGCGCTGCGCCTGCGTGAGGAGCACGCCGGGGAGTTTCCGCGTGCGTTCGCGCAGATCGTGGCGCTGCCGGGCATCGGGCGCTCCACCGCCGGCGCCATTCTCGCGCTCGCCCGCGAGGAGCGTTACCCCATTCTGGATGGCAACGCGCGGCGCGTGCTGGCGCGTTACTTCGGCGTCGCAGGGGCTGCGAACGATACTCTCGTGCGCAAGCGTCTGTGGCAGCTCGCCGAGGAGCAGACGCCCGCGCTGCAGGTGGCCGCCTATACGCAGGCGATCATGGATCTTGGCGCCACGGTGTGCGTGCGGCGGCGTCCGTTGTGCAGTCAGTGTCCGCTGGAGTCGCATTGCAGCGCGCGGCGCAGCGGCCGCCAGCACGAGATCCCGGCGCCGCGCCGCGCCAGCGCGCGGCCCAAACGGGATGTGTTCATGGTGGTCGCGCTCAAGGAGAGCGGCGCGGTGCTGCTCGAGCGGCGCCCGGAGAGCGGCGTGTGGGGCGGCCTGTGGTGCCTGCCGGAATTTGCCACCGCGAGCGCGGCCGGCGCGTTCATCCGTAACTCCCTCGGCGCCTACGCTGAACCGCAGCCGCTGGATACGCTCGAGCACGGCTTTACGCACTTTGATCTGGCCATCACCCCGCTGCTGGTGCGCTGCTCGGGCGCGGCTGCCGCGATAGGGGAGGGTGACAGTCTCTGGTATAACATCCGCGCGCCCGCGCGCATCGGTCTGCCGGCGCCCATCACGACGCTTCTGTCGGGACTTGCGGGCGCCTCGCTGTTCGATGCGGCGACGCCGCATTGACGAGCGAGGAAGCCAACGTGTCCCACATAGTGCAGTGCGTAGTGCTCAAGAAAGAAGCCCCGGGCCTGGAGCGCGTCCCCTATCCCGGCGAGCTCGGCCGGCGCATCTACGAGCACGTCTCCAAGGAGGCCTGGGCGCAGTGGCTCAAGCACCAGACCATGCTCATCAACGAGTATCGCCTCACACCGATCGAGCCCAAGGCGCGCAAGTTCCTCGAGGCGGAGATGGAGAAGTTCTTCTTCGGGGCCGGATCGCAGGCCCCGCAGGGCTATCAGCCGCCCAAGAGCTGAGCGCGCGCCACTACAGGTGAATCAGGCCGCGCTTGTGCGCGACCGCCACGGCCTCCGTGCGGCTGATGGCATCAAGTTTGGTGAGGATCGCCTTGACGTGGGTTTTCGCGGTGCCCTCGGTGATGGATAAGCGGCGTGCGATGTCCTTGTTGCTGCGTCCCTGCGCCACCAGCTGCAGCACGTCGAGCTCACGCTGGGTGAGGCTTGGCTTCGCCATGCGCTGCAGCGCCTTGGCGGCCACCGTAGTGGAGGTGTAGGGACGGTCTTCACTCACGGCGCGAATGGCCGAGAGGATTTCCTGGCGCGGCGCATCTTTGAGCAGATACCCCTTCGCGCCCTGCGACAGGCACTGAAAGATGTCCTCATCGCCGTCGTAGGTGGTCATGACGAGGATGCATGCCTTCGGGTGGCTTTCCAGTACCCGCTGCACGACCGCGACGCCGTCGCGCTTGGGCATGCGCAGGTCGAGCACCATGACATCCGGGCGGTGCTGTTCGTAGAGCGCAATCGCCTCGTCGCCGTCGCCGGCTTCCGCGACCACCTCCATGTCTGCCTGCTGATTGACGATGGCCGCAAGGCCGTCCCGCACCACCGGATGATCATCGGCGAGCACGACGCTGATCTTCGTCTTCATGACCGCGGCCACTAGGAGGCTCGCTTCATCATGCGCACGCTCACGCGCGTGCCGGCGCCGGGCTGGCTCTCGATCTGCCATTCCCCGCCGATGGCCCCGGCGCGCTGGCGCATGCTGGCAAGGCCGAAACCCTCGCGCGCGGAGAGCTCAGGCCGCTGCTGCATGCCGGCGCCGTCATCGGCGACCGCGAGCGTCCAGTGCTGCGGCTCCTGACTCATCGTGATGCTCACGCTACGCGGGCGTCCGTGCCGCATGGCATTGCTCACCGCTTCTTGCGCGATGCGCAGCAGTTCGTGTTCGTGCTCCGGCCGCAGGCCGGTGACGATGCCGCCGCCGTCGAAGGTGCAGGTCACGCCACCGGGCACGGTGGAGCGGTCGGCGAGCTGGCGCAGCGCGATCTCAAGGCCGGCGCGCCGCGTCTGGTCAAGGCGCAGCGCCATCACCGAGCGGCGCGCCTCGGACAGGCCGTCGCGGGCCAGCTCGCGTACGCGTGATAGGGTGAGCGCCAGCTCCGAGCCGCGCTTCTTGCAGGAAGGGAATTCCTCGACCGCGCCCAGCTGCAGCAGGATGCCGGTAAAGGCCTGCGCCAGACCATCGTGAATCTCCTGCCCGATACGCGTGCGCTCCATGAGCACGGCGGTCTCTTTGGCCGAGTAGGCGAGCCGCGTCAGCTGCACGGCGAGCGTTGCCTGCTGCACCAGCGCGACCAGCAGCTCGCTGCGCAGCACATCCTCGGCGTTGCGCTGGAAGGTGAGCGCCAGAAAGCCGACGCTGCGGGCGCCAAACACCAAAGGATAGAGCAGCGTGCCCTGGGCGTTCTCGTTGCGATGGAACGCCAGCACGCCCGGCCACATGTCGCTCGTCTGCTCTGCGACATTGAGGTAGACCGGCTCGCGCAACTCGCCGAAGCGGCGGGTAAAGACCGAGCCTGCAACGGGCACGCTGGTGGCGTACGGGGGCTGCGCCACGTGGCCGTCGCGCACGTGCGCCACGATGCGCCACTCCTGTACCGAGTCCTTAAGAACGATCACCACACCGGAGATCGCATCGAACTGACGGCCCGCTTCGAGCAGCATGTGGCCCATGAAGCTGTGCAGGTCGGTCTCACCGGCGAGGCGCTCGAGGTTACCGCGAATCACCGCGTTCGCCTTGGCGAGTTCGGCGACGCGTTCCTCGGCCGCGTGCTCGCGTTCGCGGCGCACGTCGTCCACGAGACGCTCACGGTGCCGGGCAGCGCCGATGACCCCCGCCGCAGTCTCAAGAGCCGCGAGCTCCGCGGCGTCGATGGCACGATGCTGGCGCGTGTTGTCGAATCCCACTACGCCGATGAACTCACCGGCGACGAAGATCGGCACGATGGCCTTAGTCTGGGTGCCCACCCCCTCGATGCTCGAGGAACCGCGCGCAGTTGACAGCTCGGTCTTGCTGAAACACACGCTGCGGCCCGCGCGCAGTTCGGCACACACTGCGGCGAAGTTGCGCTCATCGCAGGAGCACAGCGCAACGTCCGTCAGGTGCGGTGTGACGCCCTCCGCGGTCCACTCGCTCACCACCACCAGCAGCGGCTCGCCGTTCGGCCCGGTGCGGGTCTCCATGAGATTAACCCGATCCACGCGGGCGGCTTCGCCGATCAGACCGAGCACCCCGGGGATCGCGGC